>JAAFJU010000029.1 GCA_013298165.1 Synechococcales cyanobacterium bin31.maxbin.ball.101
CCAAACAATAGGTGAATGGTTCTGATGTCAACAGCCGGATTGTTGAGGAGCCGTGTGCCGGGAAACTAGCAAGCACGGTTTTGAATGGGAGGGTGACAAGGTGACTTGTCACTCGACCCTAACGCAGAGGTGTCGTGCAGCGCGAAGCCATCAAAGAACTCCTCGCCCTTCCTCCAACGCATCCCTACCGTCAAGAATCCCTCCAACATCTAACAGTGTTGCAAGTTCGACTCAAAGCATTGCACAATAAAACAAGAGACATCAAAGAGGTCGTCATGAACTTATCTCCTGTCTATGAAGAATGGCTACAAAAGACCATGAATGAAGGCCGAGATCAAGGTCGAGTTGAAGGTCGGGTTGAAGAGCGTCGATCGCTAGCGCTTAAAATGCTGCAAGGTGAGTTTGACCTGAATGTTATTTCTCAACTTACAGAACTCTCAATGGAACAACTTCAGACACTTCAACAGCAGCATCAAAGCTGACGCTGGACCCACTGTACCACCGCCGAAATCTCCGACACCACCTCACTCTCTGGCAACAGCGGACGGGGAATCATCACGATCGGAATTCCCAATGTTCTAGCGGCAATAATCTTGGCATAAGCTGCATTGCCGCCACTGTTCTTACTGACGATCGCTCCAATGGCGTAATCTTGTAAAATTTTTGTTTCTTTAACCAGATCAAATGGGCCTTGATCCAACAAAACGTCTCCCGTCGGCAGCTCAGCTAAATCCGGTGGCGTAATCATTCGCATTAAAAACCAGCAATCTGCAACCCGTGCAAACGCACCTAACTCCTGTCGCCCGATCGTCAAAAACACCCGATCGGCCAGCCCCGGAAATAACGCCGCCGCCGCATCCAAATCCGCCGCCATGATCCACCGATCGCCCTCTACCTGCTCCCAAGCTGGACGACAAAATAATAAACGAGGAATCCCCGCCTCCTGCGCTGCGATCGACGCATTGCGAGTAATCTGTGCCGCAAAGGGATGGCTCATATCGATCAACAGATCAATCTTTTCAGTTTTTAAATAGTTGACCAATCCTTCAACACCGCCAAACCCACCCATGCGAACTTGACCCACTGATGGAATATTGGGTTTCGGGGTGCGGCCTGCTAGGGAGGCGATCGTCTCCACATTGGGCAACGCCGACAGTTGAGGAATCAACCGCGCCGAATCCCCCGTCCCACCCAAAATCAAAATGCGCGTCTTCACTCGTCCGCATCCATTCGAGCTTGCAAGGGTTCTGGATTATGGCGTGGCGGACGCTTAAGGGCAGGGGTTAAGGCTAACGACAAGCCAATGCCCCCCAGACAGAGCGCTCCTAAAAACTCTAACAATGACTTTCGTTCAATTTGGGCGATCGTTTGTTTCGTTGGCGAAGCCCCCAGACTCATGATTTCCTTGAATGCACCCCAAATGATGCCCATCATTAACACCCAAGTCAAAACCAAAATAATCACCGGACGCCAACCCACGGGATATTGCAAGCGGTGAATGATGCGTTTAAAAATATTTTTGCGTTTGGGTGGCAACTCGGGTTCGACAACAGCACGATCGGACATCAGACCACTGAGCAAAACCTCTTCGGGTTGCGCTGTCTTTTGAGAACTAGACGTTTGGATGACGAGTTTTTTGGCCTTGGATTTTTGCGATCGGAGCGGTTTTGACTCGGAGGCCGAATCGGACGGACGACTGACCACCGTGGACTTGACCACTGCGACGATCGCACTGCCTGCCTGAGTCTGAATCAACCGATCGATCGGTGAAATTCGAGAGCGTCTTCGTTTATCTTGGCGCGATCGCATAGAAACCCCCTTTTTCACCCATAGCTATCTGTAATAGTAATGAAAGATAGCCGAGATGGAAAAATAGAATTAGAGATTCTTTGCAATTAATCGCAAACCCACTGGATTCAACCGCAATTAAGCGCTGTTTTGCCTGAAAATCTATCCCAAGATAGTTTCGAGATAATTTGGAACATCATAGAGCGCGAGTCACAGCACTTCCGGCTCCTTGGAACATCAGCCAAGACAAGAAAAAATTTGAGATAAAAATGGCCAGTAATGACGTCACCACCGCCGTGGTGGTCGATTCCCCCACCCCCTTCGCTCCACCCGTCGTCGTCAAGCCCCAACTCGTCCCAATAATCGCAATCAAAAAGCCAAAGACGATCGCCTTTAACGGCGCACTAAACAAATCCCACAGCGTCAAAAACTTCCGCGCCGAATCCAAAAACACCATGTTTGGGATGTCATAGATCAGCTTCGCCATCGCCATCCCACCCAAAATCCCCGTCCCCAACCCCAGCATCGTCAACAGCGGCAACATCAAGCAGCAAGCCAACACCCGGGGCGTCACCAGATAGTCGATCGGGTCCGTCCGCAACATATAGAGCGCATCGATTTGCTCCGTCACCTGCATCGTCCCCAACTCCGCCGCAAAGGCCGAACCCACCCGTCCTGCGATCGTCACAGCCGTCAACACCGGAGCCAGTTCTCGCGCCAGCGACAGTGCCAACACGCCGCCCACCGCCGCCCCCGCCCCAAAATTCAAAAACTCCCGCGCCACCTGAATCGTAAATACCATGCCCACAAAGGTCGAAGTCAACAGCGCGATCATCAAGGACTCAGGACCCACGATCGTCATTTGCTCTAGGGTATTACGCCGATTGATCTTGCCCTTCAACAAGTGCAGCACGACTTGACCCATCAACAGCAACGCCGACACCATGCGGCTGAACCATAGTGAAAACGGCGATTTTCCAGGAGAGGGTGAACTCATAAACGCAAGTCAGAAACCATTAAAAGATTGGGGGGCAGATCACGGCTAAAAATCACAAGATTTCCACGATCGCCTTCCTGAGAGTACCGCGTTTAGGACCCGCACAACCCCTCAAAACCCCGCCAACGCCCATCGCAAACCCAAATCACCCCTCCAACCCAACTATCTAGCTTTCATGACATAAGCGATCCCCATACTCACATTGACGTGATCCCCAAATCGCTAAATGTCAATAAATCCTGACATAACGATCCCCGTAACCCTGAAAACTCGTGAGATCTCTATAAATTGGCAGAGCCGATCGGTTGATCTAATAAGGCTTCTACCCCACTATGGGATCAAGAAATAAGTGAGCCGCTGCAAGTGACCTAACGGGCAGCCAACGCTTGATCCCCACTCAGGTCTGATCGCCAAAATTGCTCGGCGTGTGAGCAAGATAAGTTTCTATCCCCGGAGGTTCATCCCAAATGACAAATCCAGTGCCTTTAGAAGATATGACCCTCCGTCAGTTACGCCGTGTCGCAAGTGCTGTAGGGGTTTCGCGCTATAGCCGGATGCGGAAAGATCAGTTGTTGTCGTCCATTCTTGATAAACAAGGCCCAGAACAAACCATGATTGAAGCGTCGAAGTACGGATTGCAAGCAGTGTCTACAGTGGATTTGTCCTTGGCAGATGTCGATGAGACCTTTACGGAATTACCCAGTGGGTATGGCGAAAGTCGGATTGTGATTTTGCCTCGCGATCCCCAGTGGGCCTACGCCTATTGGGATATCACCAACGAGCATAAGGATGAGCTGCGTCGTCAAGGTGGTCAGCAGCTCGCGCTTCGGTTGTTCGATGTGACGGATATTGACATCAACTCTCAAGCGCCCCACAGCGTTCAAGAGTATGGCTGTGATGAGATGGCCCGCGAGTGGTATTTGCCGATCCCCGTCAGCGATCGGGAATATCTCTTAGAAATTGGCTACCGCACTTGGGATGGTCGTTGGTTGACCTTGGCCCGATCGGCGGCGATGCGCGTGCCTCCGGTTTATCCGTCTGACTGGGTTGAAGATCATTTCGTCACCGTGGATTGGGATGACATGTTGGAAGGCAAGACCGTCTTGACCTTGGTGCCTCCTAGCCAGAAAGCGGCAGAGTACACCAGCTACCAGTCCCAGACAGAACTGCACAATCACATCTTTGGAATGGCAGGTGCTGTGGAATCGCAACGGATTGCGGGTTCGCTTTACGGCTCCATGCAGCATTCTTCCGGTCCTGGCGCACAGATTGATAGCCTCAGTTCCTACGTGTTCCCGTCCGGTGCTGGACTCTGGGCATTGCCGACCTTCTCGGGCATCAATATGTCGGGTGTTGGACTGTCTTCGGGTGATTTGGTTAGAAAGCCTCAGCCTCGGAAGTTCTGGTTGGTTGCGGATGCTGAGTTGATTGTCTATGGTGCGACGGAACCGGATGCGACGGTCTATGTCGATGGTGAGCCGATCGTGCTCAACTCCGATGGTACCTTCCGCTTCCAGATGTCCTTCCAAGATGGTCAACTGAAGTTCCCGATCGTCGCCGTCGCGGCTGATGGTGAACAAAACCGATCGGTCCGCATGGACTTCGAGCGCACGACTAGCGATCGTCGCACCAACACCAAGGCCGAAGCGGTCGAAGAGTGGTTTGCGATTCCTTAAAACTCTTGAGAGAAATTTCAAGTTTTTTACGGAATTGGGCTACAAAGCTTGTATAACTCAACATGAATGCTTAAATCTCGTTCATGTGTCAAGTTATTGATTCTCCCTTCCAATCCCTTTAGCGGCACACTCTACGGAGCCGCTGAGGGATTTTTTTTGATCTCTAAACCTCGGACGAACCGCCCCCTAGCCCCCAATTCTGGGGGAACATGAGTTTCCGAAGCCCCCAGAATTGGGGGTTGGGGGCGGGTCGTCAGGACGTTTATTTTGATGCCGATCCCTTAAATCTTTTCCATCTGAGCAACGTAGATTTCTTTCAAAACCTCTTGCAGTTCTGGCTCTGGGGTTCGTTCTAGCACTTTATAAAAGACTTCCAACAGTTTTATCGCACTGTCCCCCATCATCGGACTCAAGCCCCACACATCTTCCACCCAATCCTGCGGATCAGTTTCGTCAAAGATCAATCGATCGAACAGCAGTTTGACTTCAGCTTTGTCTAGAGCCATGGCGGAAACCCTCGAAAATCAGCTCCCCAACTCTACCGCACCCAACCCAAAAACGATCGCCACAAAAAACGATCGGCCCGGTTTTTAACCCCAGGCCGATCGTCCAAAATCCAAAATCCAAAATCGACTATCTTGCCGAAATCTGACCTCGGTTCTGTTCGGCATACATCGCCCGTAGCACCAACGCCGGATCAACCCATTGGCTAGCGTACTTCAAGCCCCAATGCAAATGCGGTCCAGTGGTGCGTCCCGTCATTCCAACGCGACCAATGCGGGTTCCGGCCTGAATGGTTTGGCCATCGTAGATCTTCGTGCCGCCTTCGCGATCGATGATGTAAGTTCCTTGAGCATCCTTCCCAGCAAAGCCGATCATGTGGCAATAGACATGTTCCCACTGACCGGACTCAATTACCACCGACGTTCCACAGGCGGAGTTGTCCGAGACTTCCACCACCTTACCCGTCCACCAGCTTCGGATGTAGCTCCCTTCCGGTGCAGCCATATCTAAGCCTCGATGGAACTGAGTACTACTGCCTGTCCCATCCGGAGACGATCGGTAGCCAAAGGGAGAGGTGTAGGTCTGAAAGTTTTCCACTGGAAAGGAGGCTCCGAGCCAGCTTCCACCCATCGCCGATTGATTTTGGTCAAAGGCTTGGACGACGGTATTAGAGGAAAGAATAATCCCTAAGGTCACAAGTAGGCCACCGATCGCCAACCCCATTCCCTTTGGAAATGACCTGAGCAACGATCGGAGATAGGAGGACGAGAAAATAGAATGCTTCATGCTGCTTTAAGTAACGCTCAACAATTTAAGTAACGGTCAACCGGGTCTAGAAAATAGCCCCAAACCAGGTATCAATCGAGACTAGTCAAGTGATGGTCCATTTAAACATAAGAATAGAACTCAAAACTAAGTTCTGTATTCCCTAGGAGAGATGTCAATCCGGTAGTTTTACCTAAATTTCACGAGACGATCGGGATTCATAGCCAAAATCCCAATTTTAACGATCGTAACTAAACGGTTCAGAACCCAGTGTTTCAAAACCGTCCTCTATAAATACCCGAAGCTCAGACGAATTAATCACTTTTCTAAAAAAAAAGTCTACGGAACGTTGTACTGCCATCCGCCATTACTCGTAACCCGTCCAGTGATTTTGCCGAAATCCCAGTTCTTTAATCCAAAATCAACTCTGCTAGACCCAGATACGAGATCCCTTCCGGCGTCACCTCAAAGCGACAGGGCAAAACTTCTAACCCTGATTTGATGGCCTCTCGCAGCAGTTGACCATACTTCGGATCCCGATCGTCCCCCGGCGAAAACCGATCGCAGTCCCCTCGATTGATGAAGTAGAGCATGACCGCACGGGCTTCGGGAATAATGCTGGCTAGTTCGCGGATATGTTTTTGGCCTCGGGTGGTGACGGTGTCGGGGAAAAGGGCGCGAGTTCCGTCGGTCCAGGTGGTGTTTTTGACTTCGATGTAGATCGGTTTGTCGGTGGTTTCTAGGACCAAATCAATGCGGCTTTTTTCCTGACCGTAGGGCACTTCCGATCGCAAACTCACATAGTCCCTCAATTCTGCAATCACCTTTTGTTCGATCGCCGCTTTTGTCACTTTATTTGGCAAGCCTGTGTTGACCCCGCACCAGACGGGCCGATCGTTGTCGTTCACTTCAATCAACTCCCAGGTGTAGGCGAGTTTTCTCGTTTTGCTGTCACTTTTGGAGACCATGACGCGATTGCCGATGAGACAAACGCCCGTCATGGGACCTGTGTTGGGACAGTGAGCGGTGATCAGTTCGCCTGTGGTAAGTTCGATGTCAGCGAAAAATCGCTTGTAGCGACTGACCAATTTACCTTCAAGCAGCGGGGGATATTGGTAAACAAGGGACATGATGGTGGGTGCTCTTAAGGGAAGCGTTTAAAGACGCAAGAGTGACAATAACCCAAATCCGATTCCTAAGGTCTCCGATCGCACCGATCGCGTTCCCGATCGTAATGGCAACGACACCTGGGACGGCTGAATGGTTTGCAATCGCTTCGGCAAGTCCCAATCCATCACCTGTAATCCCCGCGTCAATAACCCTTCACTCCAAGCCTCACTCACCACCGACCAGTCCAACTGCCATCCGGATTGCTCCTGAGCTTCAATCGGTTTCCACAGGCCGATCGCCGCTTCATGCTTCGTCAACTCCACCATCCGAATCAAGGTTGCAATCAATGAGGTGTTGTAGAGCCGCGACAGCGATCGGGCGGTCCCCATGGACGTTCCCAGATGCTCAAGGTGCGATCGAAACAGCGTCTTCGGCATCAGCAACTCCGCCGCCCCCGCATCACAGAGTTTTTCCTTCCGCGCTTCATCCCAACCGCTCAAATTCAACTCTGCCGCCACATCCGCCTGGGCATCGAACAGCAGTTCCATCAACTCATGGCCTTCTGTAAATCGCTGCCGAACGATCGGATCCCCTTCCCGAATCAAGATCGTCCCCGTCGCACTATTGAGCAAAATCCCCTGCTGATCCTCCAGCGGCACCCGCAACGGAATCGGCATCCCGAACGCCGCGTAAATCTTTTCCAAATCCATGGGAAGCCGATCGCCTAGTTTCCCGCTCTCTCGCAAAAAATCAACGTAATGAAAGACATCGGCCTCGGTTTGGAGTGATCCGTAGCGATGGAGAAAGGCGTAGCCGGGATGTTGGTAGCGGCGATGGGGCGGTGGGTTTGGGGTTTGGCTGATCTGGTTAGCTTGGTTGGTCTGGTTGATTGGAGACGATCGGCCCATAGACTCCCCCACAACAAACCCTCACCTAAAAATCTTCTAACAACAAGTCTTCTAACAACGCCAAAATTAGACGTATCATTAACTCTAATTATAAGCCGAATCCCTCGCCATCTCTGCCTTGCCTTTACCGGATGAATCTTTTTAAAACGATCGTTCTCTCCTTCAGCCTCTGGTGTCTTGTGAACGCCACCACCTGGGCTGCCGAACCCACGCGCTCAGATTCAACTCAGTCTTCAACTTTAACTCAGTCTTCAACTCCGGCGCAGGCCAGTCCCTCTCAAGTCACCGAGTCCATCACGACTCCCCAAGGAAAAATCCTTAAGCGAGATCTCTTGTTTGAGACACTCTCCAAACAGCAAATTATTTATCTCGGCGAAACTCACGACAGCGCCAAAGATCACCAGCTTCAACTCGAAATCATTCAAGAACTCCACAAGCGTCGCCCCAATCTGACGATCGCCTTTGAACAATTTCAGCGCCCCTTTCAAAGCGTCCTAGATGATTACCTGCAAGGCAAAATCACCGAATCTCAACTCGTCGAAAATAGTGAATACGAAAAACGCTGGGGCTTCCCTTGGACGCTCTATGCCCCGATCGTCCAATTTGCCAAACAACAGCAGTTTCCCCTGATCGCCCTCAATACCCCCAACGAAGTCACCCGCAAGGTCAGCCGTCAGGGACTCGAAAGCTTGACGCTTTCCGATCGTAGATTCATTCCCCCGATCGGCTCGATTATCGTCGGCCCTGATGTCTACCGCGATCGGCTGCAAACCATCTACCGCGAAATGCATCAAGGGAAAGGCAATAGCAAAGGCTTCGATCGTTTCTTTGAAGCGCAGGTGCTATGGGACGAAACCATGGCCGATCGCCTTGCCCAAGCCGTCCAACAAACCCCCGATCGGCTCATCATCGTTCTCGTCGGCCAAGGCCATCTGATCTACCACGACGGTATCCCCAACCGTGTCAAACGGAGATTGGCTTCCAAACCTCTCCAACAAACCACAATCCTCCTCAACCCCGATCCCAGTTGGGCAACGATCGAAGCCACCACCCAACAACCAATCGCCGATATCCTCTGGTCAACCCCGTAACGCTATCACCCCTCCCGCCGCTGCGGTAACAAATACATCGCCCCCGACCACCAAGTCGCCACCACCGACAACCAAAACATCCCAATCCCCCACCGAGCATCTGACAACGGCGCAATCAAAAGCGCGATCGCCGCAATCTGCACCACCGTCTTAATCTTGCCTGCCAGATTGGCTCCCGGCACCGCACCGCTCTGCATCGACGGACTCACCCGCCAGCCCGCGATCGTCAACTCCCTCGCCAAAATTAAAAACACTCCCCAAGCCGGAATCTGCCCCAACTCCACTAACGACATCAACGGGGCCAGCACCATCAGCTTATCTACCAACGGATCCAAAAACTTCCCCAGCTCCGTCACCTGGTTCAACCGACGAGCCAAATATCCATCCAACCAGTCCGTCCCCGCCACTACGAGAAAGACTGCCACGAGGATCCATCGGGTTGCGATCGTGGGACTCTGCAATCCATAGAGCATGATCGGCACTCCCAGCAATCGGGAAATCGTAATCCAGGTAGGTAGGTTAATAGCCGATCGATTCATGATGAGTCCTTAGAAGCGGGGTGGATCATCGCCATTCTCTCAAGAATGCAGCCCCCAATGCAAAAAAGGGGGCTGCATTAGCCCCCTTCTCCAAGTCATCAACCGATATTCATCTCGAAACACACTAATCAACCAGGATTGCTTAGCCTATTTTTAGCAAGCGCCTTTCTTAGCAAACACAACCCAAACGGTTTTGACAAGCAACTGTAAGTCATATAGGACAGACCATTTCGACTGATAGTCCAAGTCCATTTGGACAATATCTTCGAAATCAGTCACGCTAGAGCGGCCATTGGCTTGCCATTCGCCCGTGATTCCAGGCTTCACGGCTAGACGTTGCCAGTGATGACGATCGTAGTTGGCCACTTCATCAAGGCTAGGAGGACGGGTTCCCACAAGGCTCATTTCACCAAAGAGAACATTCAAGAACTGCGGGAATTCATCCAGGCTGGTCTTGCGGAGAATCCGACCAACACGGGTAATCCGAGGGTCATCCTTGATTTTGAAGATGTGGCCCGACGCTTGGTTCTGGGAAGCCAGGTTTTTCTTCAGAGCATCTGCATTGTTGACCATCGATCGGAACTTCCAAATCCGGAAGGTCTGCCCCTGAACACCGCAACGAATTTGGCTGTAGAGGATGGGACCGGGATTATCAAGCTGAATGGCGATCGCAATGGGAACAAATAAAACCGCTGTAATCGCTAACCCCACCAAAGCGCCAACGATGTCCAGTAAGCGCTTTCCTGAGCTGCTGACGGAAACATGTTGTGGATAGGCAGTGGCGTAAGCTCTATTGTAAAGCGACTGTTCAACGGGATTAGAAATCATTGCAGGTGAGGGCTGAATGGCCAGCGATCCTTCAACAGTTCGAAGAACCGTTTTTTGGGCTGGCTTGAGAAGAGAAGATTGCTTGGAAGAATGAGTAATCACGGGTGGGTACAGAGTTGAGATGGATTCGAATTGACCTATGTGCCCATAGTATGCGGGCCGACCTTTAAAACCCAGTTAAGATCGGCGTTTTTGCGTAAACTTTAGATGCCCTCACGCTTTTGTGAAGTTCAGGTGGTTTGGTGATGGGTGATGGCGATTAAATACACCTTGACAATTGAAAAATATCTATCGTCAGGCTCAGGTTATCCCACAATAAAAACGGCTATGGCCCGAAAAAAAACTTCTGCTCAACCGTTGCAGGTTGAGCAGAAGTCCAGGTTATATCAGGTTTTGAGGCGTATTAGAGGGATGGCACATCCGCAAATAAGTCATCCATCTCGGCCAAGGTCATCTCCGGTTCAACGGATGGCTCGACAGAGGGTTCCAAGGTGGTAAACAGACCTTCAATTGTGAGGTCATCATGATCCATCGGCTGATTTTGGGCAGTATCTGCAACCGCTACCTCTGAAGATATAGAGTTACTAATTGCGTCAACTTGCGGAGGTCTGATATTTAAGCTTGACGATTGTTGATTTTGATGAGACTTAGCGGGTTCATCGAAGTCAGCAAAGAAGAAATCGATCGATTGATTCATCGAGTCATTCATCGAGTCATTCATCGAGTCACTCGGGGCTGCCTCGGTTCGATCGGTCCATGAATGCGTCGCCGTCTGGGCCGTCTGGGCCGAGGTCTCCTCTAGAGACTGCGGGGCTGGGTTCATGGATCGCTCTGGTAGGGCGCTGGCCATATCTCGTCCCACTTGCTGAGCCAGACGGTTGACTAAGGTGGAGAACAAGACTTCACCTTGATAGCCCAAGTGATGCATTCGATCGAGTCCATTGTGAAGCGTGCTCTGATAGACTTCGACATTTTTTTGCATGGATCCAAAGGCAAGCTGAAGGCTACTGTCCATGCTGGTCAACAGAAAATCAGTCCGATCGCGCAGAGCTTGGAGGCGGGCGATGTCAGATTCATCGAGGGCTGGGGGCTGGGGTGTTGCTTTTTGTGCGGTCGGAATGGTTTGGGTCAAGTTGAGTCGAGCGGTTTCACAGTCGGCTAGAAGTTGCGCTTTCTGGAACATGAGGGCCTGGATCTCTTCTTGCAGGGCGGCGCGCTGGTTGCCGAGGGCGGCCACATCCGATCGAAGGGGGTGCATGACCTCCTGTCGTAAGCGCTGTAATTCTAGGGTTATGTTCGCTTCCGCGATACCTACGGCGGTTGGGTTAGTTGCCGGAATGAGTTGCAGCGCCGTCTTAGCTGAGGTCGTGGCCGGGTTGGGGCGCTGTTGCATGACCAAAAAATTGCGGCACCGTTCTAGGGCTTGGCGTTGAAGCGTATGATTTGTGAAAATCGTCCAAAATTTGCGACTTCTCGTCTGTCGTAAGACACGATCGACTTCGCTAATCATGGACTGAATTTGGTCAATTTGGTAGGTCACGGTCCGTTCCTCAGCAGTATCGGGGGATTCTGATGCAACGGTTCTAGAGTGCCCGCTTTTAGGCAGAAGTTACGGTCTGATCTCCTGAGAAAGCCTGAATGGGGTCTGGGCATTAAGATTGGAACTGAATATTATGTATTTGAAGCAATTAATCTAAGCTATAAGGGGAAGGTGAGCCAAAGCGGCAATCTAGTTTTGTGAAAGAGAGTCCCTCTTTCCTGGTTTAGGTGAGACGATCGGGCTACAATTTCAGGGGCTATTGAGGGCGGTATGGACGATTTTCATTCACGGGACGAGCAGCAGGTGATTCGATCGGCTCCTTTTTTTGAGGGGTTGCCGGGGGATGCTGTGGATCGTGCGATTAATCATGTGGTCCTGAGAACCCATCCTGCTAACCAAGTCATGCTGCTGGAAAATGACTGGGGAAATTCGGTGTATTTTATCTTGAGTGGATGGGTCAAGATCCGCACCTATAATTTAGATGGGAAAGAGGTCACGCTGAATATTGTCGGCAAGGGTGAGCTATTTGGGGAGATGGCGGCCTTGGATGAGGTGCCCCGATCGACGGATGTGATTACGTTGACGACGACGTTGATTGGTAACATGCCGTCTCAAGATTTTGTGCATTTGCTGAGTGCGGAACCTAAAGCTGGAATTCGTTTAGCAAAGCTGATGGGCCGACGATTACGTCAGGTGAACCGTCGATTGCGGTTGCGGGAGTCGGACAGTATGTCCCGTGTGGCGGATGTGATTTTGTTTTTGGCGGAGGGCCAGGGCATTAAGGTTGAGGGGGGCATTGAGGTGCCGAATCTGCCGCATCGTGAGTTGAGCAGCTTAAGTGGACTGGCTCGGGAGACGGTGACGCGGGTGTTGAGTAAGTTGGAAAAGAAGGAGTTGATTGTTCGCGATCGCGATCTTCTTCGCATTCCAGACTTGCAAGCGTTGGAGAAGATGATGCTTTAGGGAATTCAGAATCTAGCTCTGAATGATTTGAATCATGAGCTGGGTGGCGAAGGTGGTCTCGAAGGCTTTCTTTTTGTCTTCAAGGCTCCAGAGTTCGAGGGCGCAGTCGTCTTTGAGGTCTTTGGGGTAAATGAAGAGTTGCGGAAGGGTTTGGGGAGATGCGGCTGGGGTGATTTGGATACGATCGATCGCTGAGATTTTGCGACGATCGAGGGCGACGGCGAGGCGGAGTAGCGGACTGAGTTGGTCGATGACTTTGCGGTGGCGTTTGCTGATGACGCTGCGGTAGCTGTCATGTTTCTTTTTGGGTGTGCTTTTGCGATGGTAGCGGGCGAGATTAGCGATCGCTTGGATTTCGGCTTCGGTGAAACCCAGCAGTTCGGCATTGCGGACGAGATAGTAGGAATGTTTGTGGTGTTCGGCGTGGTTGATGTGGTGGCCGCAATTGTGCAGGATGGCGGCGGACCAGAGGAGTTCTCGCTCTTCTTCGCCCCAGTAATGAAGCCAGGTCCGGGTCTGGTCGAAGAGTTGAAGCGCAAATTCTGCGACTTTTTCACTGTGGACTAGGTTGACGTTGAATTTTTGGGCGGTTTTGTAGACGCTGCGGCGACGGACGGAGGCTTGATAGCGCAGGCGATCTTCGATTAGGCCATGGGTCAGCATCCAATCGACGACGACGCCTTCTCGGAGCGATCGTTCGCAGATTTGGATTTTAGGGATTTTCAATTGGACCATGACTTCTAATAGGATCATGGCTCCGGCTAGGAGGATTTCGGCGCGACGATCGGACATGCCGGGGATGAGGAGCCGATCGGTGTATTTTAATTGTCGCAGTCGCAGAACCCAGTCTTTGAGATTTTGTTGGGTGAATTGGTAGCCATGGAGTGGGGAGGGGATGGTGCCAAGGCTTTGGCGGGCTTGGAGGATGGCGATCGCTTCGATGGTGCCGGAGGTGCCGACCATGCGCAGCGGTTCGCCCGGTTTGAGTTCGGCGCGGATTTGTTCGATGGGGCGTTCTAACATGCCGCGAATGTAGGACGTGAGAGCGATGAATTCGGCGGGGGTGATGGGATCCGTTTTGATGTATTCGTGGGTGAGGCGGACGGCTCCGATTTTGGTGCTGCTGAGCGATCGGGCTTCGTGACCATCGCCGAGAATGAGTTCGGTGGAGCCGCCGCCGATGTCCATAATTAGATGAGGCTGATCATTTAAGCTCATGCCTGAGAGGACGCCGAGATAGATTCTGCGGGCTTCTTCAGGTCCTGAAATGAGATTGACCCAAAGCCCTAGTTTTTGTTCCACTTCTTTGAGAAAGTCTGCGCCATTAGGGGCTTCGCGGACGGCACTGGTGGCGACGGCAATAATGTCTTCAGCTTGTAAACTTTTGGCGACCTCTTGGCAGCGGGCGAGGGCGATCATGGCGCGCTGAATGGCGGCAGGGGTCAGATTTCCGGTGGCTTGGTCTCGATCGCCGAGGCGGACGGTGGATTTTTCGCGGGCGATGATGGTGAAGGCGGGGATGGCGGGTTGGATTTTGGCGATGACCATGTGGATGGAGTTGGTGCCAATGTCGATCGCGGCCAGGATGGAGTCCCGGTCTTTGAGAGAAGCTTTAGGGGGGATGGATTCAGCGTCGGTCATTGGGTATCGGGCCTCCAGGGAACAGAACAGGGGAGCGCTAGGGCGTTTTGTTCTTGTAGGTATAGTACTGGATTCAAAGGGCTTTTGCGGATCACCAATAAAGCTGATAAAGTTCGATTGGCTACCGCTTCTATTACTTAAAAAGAATTTTATGTCAGGTTCAGAGTCTACCTTCGGTGCGATCGTTCGGCTTTTGCGTTGGGATAAGCCCGAGGGTCGGTTGATTTTGATGTTGCCTGCGCTGTGGGCCTTGTTTTTGGCGGCGCGAGGCTATCCGGCGATGGGGCTGGTGTTGATTGTGGTGGTGGGTTCCATTGTAACGAGTGCGGCGGGTTGTGTGGTGAATGATCTGTGGGATCGAGATATTGATCCGAAGGTGGCGCGCACTAAAAATCGTCCGTTGGCGTCTCGTCGTCTGTCGGTGAAGGTCGGTGTTGTGGTGATGCTGGTGGGGTTTCTCTGCGCGTATGGGTTGACGTTGTTTTTAAATGCTCAGACCTTTTGGCTTTGTGTTGCAGCCGTGCCTGTGATTGTGTTGTACCCAGCGATGAAGCGGGTGTTCCCGATTCCGCAGTTGGTGTTGGCGATCGCTTGGGGGTTTGCGGTGTTGATTTCTTGGAGTATGGTGAGCTGTGGGGCTTTACCAGCGGCGACGGTTTGTTTGGGTTCTGAGAATTGGATCTTGTGTGCGGCGACGGTGTTTTGGACGTTGGGGTTTGATACGGTGTATGCGATGTCCGATCGTGAGGACGATCGGAAGTTGGGCATTTACTCCAGTGCGTTGTTTTTTGGGAAGCGGGCACCGCAGGCGATCGCTGTGTTTTACTTTCTGACGTCTCTATTGTTGGCGAAGTTGGGTCAGGTGATGGGGTTGGGATGGATGTTTTGGGCTTGTTGGATGGTGGCGTCGGGGCTGTGGGCGTTGCAGTCAGTGCGATTGATGGATCGAAGGGTGCCCCATTGGTTTTATGCGGCAAGTTTTCGGCAGAATGTGGCGATCGGCTTTATTTTGTTGGCGGGGATGATCGCGGGAGTTTGGCAGATTTAGTACCAAATTAGTTAGTTATTGCTACAGACCCGATCCCCCTAACCCCCTTGAAAAGGGGGAATCAGAAAAAGAGGGTATTCATTCAAAATCTTGACTATTTTCTTCAAAGTCCCCCTTTTTAAGGGGGATTTAGGGGGATCGGGTCTGTAGCAATGACCTCTTGATTTGGCACGAGACTAATGGTAGCTTCTACCGTCGCCGCAGCCGCCCGAACGAAACCTTTTGCGTGGCCTCAAGTGTCGCGCCCTCAATGCGTTCTTGGGCAAACAAATAATCTTTGCTTTGCCACAATGGAATAAATGGCACCTCCTGAGCCACGATCGCCTGCAATTCTCCATACACTGACTTCCGTTCCTGAAGATTAGTCGCTTTACGACTTTGGGCAATCAACGCATTCACCCGATCGCTAAAATAAAACGAACCCTGCTGTGCCGAAGCGCCCTCTTTGCAGCCCTCTTTAGCATTCCCCTTGGCACAATCTACAAACGGCTGAATATAACTATCCGCATCCAAATAGTCCGGCGACCAATCTAACAAAAACATCGGATAAGCACCTTTATCCAAATTCTTATAAGCCGTTGCCGAATCCACACCATTCAATTCAATTTTCAACAAATCGGGAATCGTCTTTTTCACTACCCCTTTAATGGTGATTGCGGCTAATTGATCATTGGTCAAGTTCGATCGGTACCAAAGTTCAAGCTTCAACGGATTTTGTTTAGAATAGCCCGCCTTCGTCAACAGCTCCTTTGCTTTCTCAACATTAACCCCAGCCCCATAACTGGTTTGAAAACTGGGGGTTTGTTCACTCAGGGTATTGGGGAGCAAACTATAAAGCGGCACCACCTGCTGATTAAATACGCGATCTTGTAGCACCGATCGGTCCATAATTGCCGCCACCGCCTGCCGCACTTCAACCCGATCGAGCGGAGCGGAATTCACATTCAAACTCAAATAGTCCATTCCACTCCCGGCTTGCTCAATGACTTGCCAGCGAGTCGATTTAGCCTGATCTTTCAACACTTTAATATGTTCGATCGCCAGCCCTTGCAATGCCATATCGACGGAACCTGTGCGAAAGGCATTAAATAAGTTTGAGGCTCCCGAGAAGATTTGCAGATCAACGCCTGTATTATTTGCTTTTTCGCCCCAATACTTGTCAAAGGGTTCCAACCGAATCCGATCGACCCCAAAGGACACCAATTTGTAAGGACCCGTTCCGACAAACTCTTTAGGTTTGAAAGAACCCGCTTTAATCTCATAAGTCTTAGGTGAAATGGGACAGGCTCCCGAAAAGGCTAACAGGGCTGGAAATGCGGTAAAGGGCTTTTTGAGTTTGATCGTTAATTCATACTCGCTTGTTGCGGTGATTTTATCGATCGCATCTGACAGTAAAAACGACGGTGCCCCACCATTGGTAATAAATCGCTCCAACGAAAACGCCATCGCCTTCGCATCAAATTTCTCACCATCATGAAAGACCACGCCCTGCCGTAATCCGATCACATAGGTCAAGCCATCACTGCTGACCTTTGGCATTGCGGTGGCAAGCTGAGGTACGAGTTCTGTTGTCCCCGGTTTGTAGGCATACAAACGATCGCCCAAATTATGCAGCAAGATTCCTGCAATGCTGCTGTAGGCATCGGCAGGATCTATTGTACTCACACTTGCCGTCGTGCCAAAGGTGAGCCGTTCCGACGGTTGAGTGGGCGGGGATGAGGGACAGCCGCTGAGGGTGAAGGCCAAGAGTGCGATCGTCCAGGCGAATGCCTTATGTTTTACTTGCTTTACGATCGTCATACCGCCCAACGGCCCCAAGCCGGATGAATGCTGTACGATCGATTAAACCATGGATTCAGCGTTGCGTTCAGGAAGAGCGGCTGCACTGAAAAATTTCATGACTTGACAGCTCAAGACGACTGGTCTATTCTTGACTCATCCACTGAATCAAGTAGCCAATTAACTGTGAGTACGAGTCAGAAAAATGTAGTAAAGGAGGACACGAGGCTTGCCTTAATTCGAGCAGGTCGAACGATCATCGTGGAGAAAGGGTACAACCACGCTGGAATTCAAGAAATCTTACAGGCTGTGGGCGTTCCGAAAGGCTCCTTCTATCACTTCTTCAGCAATAAGGAAGAGTTTGGTTTGGCCATCATTGATTATGATTCGCAGATGCACGATCGCATCGTCGAACAGTATTTGAAGGATGCGAGCTTAAGCCCTCTGAATAGACTGAAGCGCTACTTCGTCTTTAAAGTGGAAGAGTTTGAGACCTTGCAATATCGAGAAGGCTGTTTGTTTGGCAATCTTTCCCAAGAGATGGCGGATCAAAATGAACGGTTTCGATTGAAGTTGCAGGAGGCGACCGATCGTTGGCGCGATCAGTTTGCAGAATGCATTCAAGCCGCGCAGTCGATGGGCGAAATTTCAACCGAGTATGAAGCAAAAATGCTCTCGGAATTTTGCCTCAACAGTTGGGAAGGCGCACTGTTGAAGATGAAAGTCAGCAAAAGCGACGCTCCACTCAAGACCTATCTACAGTTCATGTTTGGGGTCATTCTCAAGTAGTTCTAACGTTGTTCTGATGACGCTATTTTCCAAGGTAGCGTTTTTATGGACTCATTTTGAATAGACTGGTCTATTTTAATCATTCACTCAAAGGAGAACCTCATGGATCTGCACATCAACGGTAAATTAGCACTCGTGACAGGCTCGACCTTGGGCATCGGCAAGGCCATTGCGACCAAACTTCTACAAGAAGGCGCGCATGTGATCATTAATGGCCGTTCTCAGGAGCGCGTTGATGCGGTCATTCAAGAATTGCAGGCGATCGGAACCCTGTATGGCATCGCCGCAGATATCGCAACAGCGGCGGGAGCGGAACAGTTAGCGATTGCGTCTCAGGCGATCGGTCCTGTCGATATTCTCATTAACAACGTCGGCTTTTTCGAGTTCAAACCCTTTTTTCAAGTGACCGATGCTGAATGGTTAAACTTATTTGATCTAAATGTCATGAGTGGTGTGTGGTTAACTCGTTCCCTCATGCCCAAAATGCTGGAACGTAATTGGGGTCGAATTATCTTCATTGCTAGCGAAGCGGGCGTAAAACCCAATCCCGAAATGCTTCACTACTCCGTCACCAAAACCACTCAAATTGCATTAGCTCGCGGCTTGGCAGAAATGACGAAAGGAACTGGAGTCACGGTTAATTCAGCATTGGTTGCGCCGACCTGGACTGAAGGAGTGGAAGTGTTTTTAGACAAAATTGCTCAATCTTCTGGAACAACTGTTGAAGCAATGAAAACGGATTACTTCAAAGCCGATGGGGTGACATCTTTGCTACAGCGATTTGCAACCGTTGATGAAATTGCCGATCTAGTCGTCTTTCTCTGCTCTGAGAATGCTTCTGCCATTAATGGTGCCGCTCAACGGGTTGATGGTGGCATTATTCGATCGATTCTGTAGCCATTCTTTAACCACTGTTCAATCTATCCACTGAGAATTCAATATGAAAAAGCGATTTCTTGCGTTTCCATGCTCTTTATTAGTAGCTGTTTTAGTTGCCGCTCCTGCTTCAACCCAAACAGCTATAAAAGGCAATGTTCTAGTTGTTGTTTCTAGTGAAGAGACGATCGAGCTTCAAGACGGTAAGACCTACAAAACAGGCTACTTTCTCAACGAGTTGGCTGTGCCCGTCAAACGATTGCAGGAAGAGGGTTATGCAATCACATTTGCGAACCCAAAGGGGAATAAACCTACAATGGACATTCATTCTGACTCGGTTGATTTTTTTGGTAAAGATTACAGTCAATATCGAGCCATTAAAACGTTTCATGATGGCTTAGTGAATCTGAAATCTCCGCGTAAGCTGGCGGACGTTGTTCAGGACGGTTTGGATCGGTATGATGCGGTCTTTTTTCCGGGAGGACATGCCCCGATGCAGGATCTAATTCGTGACCCAAGCGTAAGACAAATCTTGACGCATTTTCATCAAACTGGAAAACCGACAGCCCTGATTTGCCACGCCCCGATCGCACTCATTGCTGCAATGCCTCAAGCGGATGAGTTTGCTCAAGCCATGAGACAAGGTCATTCCAGGCAAGCGGCAGAACTTGCCAAAGACTGGCCGTACAAGAACTACAAAATGACGATTTTCTCCACAGCAGAGGAGAAAATAGCAGAATCAACGCAGCTTCAAGGCAAGATGCTGTTTTACCCGCAAGAGGCCCTCAAGTCTGCGGGCGGCGATGTCAAAATTGTCAAACCCTGGAATAGTCAAGTGGTGCGAGATCGAGAGTTGATCACAGGACAAAATCCTTTTTCTGATGAGGCTCTAGCAGAAACGCTCCTGAGGGCGATCGTCCAAAAGAACCCAACAAAATAGCAAACGAGGGATGAAACTATAGGGTTTGCCCCGCTTGAATTTGGTGAATCTGTTCCACAGAAAACTCCGTCAGGCGGGCAATGGTTTCGATCGGCAGCCCCTCATCCAACAGCCCAACCACGACTCGTTGCAAATCATTCAGCCGCTTTGCTTCACCTCTGGCTTCACCTCTGGCTTCACCTCTGGCTTCACCTCTGGCTTCGCCTTCTTGTAAAATTTCTTGATAAATCACGGATTCTCGCATAATGCCCTCTCGGAAAACACGACGGATTTTGTCTTTATCGTACTTCAAACCTGCCATGAGCTGCACATAGGAAGAGACTTGTCTCTTTTCGGCGATCGGCTGAATCTCTTCGACTTTCTGAGCGACTTGGGTGAGTAAAGTGTCTGGTTTTCCCAACTGGGTCAAGGTGGCAAAGGGAAGCAGCACTGGGTCTTGCAGAAATAGATTCACATCCTGCTCCCACATTTTAATCACGGTAAATTCGTGATTGGTTCCTTCAAATTGAAACCTGGGTTCGATAATGCTCTCGTCGGTAGGTGGGAGCAACACGACGACAATTTGAGTGATAGGAAGTCGGTAAAGTCGGTAGAGTCGCACCCAGTAATCAAGCATCCTGAGGGGCATCGGGGGTTCGGATTGCCAGAGGGTTTGGAACTCGATGTGAAGGATTCGGCCTTCGGCTTTTAAAAAGGTGACAGAATCGGCGCGAATCGGTTCGATGCTGAGTTCGGGTTTGAGAATGGTGACTTCATCGGGCCTGTGTCCCACTAGCCATTGGGTGAAGGTTTTTGGGTTCTTTTCGGCAAGGAGCTTGCAAAGATTATCGAAGGACATAGCGAGAATCCAGCGGTGACGAGGGTGACGGGTGAATGAAACAAAATCGGACTTTTCCAACGCTTGGAAAAGTCCGATCGCCCAAGGTCTTAGACTCTCGGCTGACGATTAGGCATAAACCGCTTAACTACGGAACATGCTGCTCACCGAGCATTCGTCATGCACCCGCGAAATTGTCTCCCCGATTAGCCCCGCCACCGACAACACCCGCAATTGAGGAAAACGCTGATCTTCAGGAATCGGGATCGTATTGGTGACGATCACTTCCTCTAGACAGCCATTGGACAACCGCTGAATCGCAGGCGGAGAGAAGACCGCATGGGTCGCACAGGCGTAGACCTGCCTCGCACCTTGCTCTCGAAGAACGCGAGCGCCTTCTGTGATGGTCCCAGCGGTATCGATCATGTCGTCCACTAGGACCGCCGTTTTCCCGCGCACATCCCCGACCACGTTCATGACTTCAGCCACATTGTGCGCTTGCCGACGCTTATCGATGATCGCCAACGGCGCATCCCCTAAGCGACTCGCAAAGGCTCTCGCCCGAGCCACCCCGCCGACATCTGGCGATACCACAACCAAATCCGAAAGATTTTTGCTCTTGATGTACTCAACGATCGTCGGCGACCCATAGACATGATCGACCGGAATATCGAAGTAGCCTTGAATTTGCGATGAATGCAGATCCATGGCAATGACGCGGTTGGCACCTGCTTTGGTCAATAGGTTTGCCGCGAGTTTTGCGGTAATCGATTCGCGACCTGCGGTTTTCCGATCGGCGCGGGCATAGCCGTAGTACGGCAAGACCGCCGTGATTTGGCGCGCTGAGGCCCGCTTGCAGGCATCGATCATAATCATCAGCTCCATCAGGTGATCGTTTACCGGACGGCAGGTTGGCTGCATGATGTAAACGTCGTACCCTCGAATCGATTCTAGAATCTGGACATAAATTTCTCCATCAGCAAAACTTTTCCGGATCATGGGCGTCAGTTCAATTCCCAGATAACGGGCCACCTCGTTGGCCAGCATTGGATTTGAAGTTCCAGCCAGAAGACAGAGTCGGTTATTGTCGGCGGACATTACCGGAGCAGTCGGGAAAGTCAGAGTTGCAGAACGAATCACATCAAGCCCTCAAACGCTTTGAACGCAAAGTTAACAAGGAAGACTAAGCAAAAAATGCCCAAGTCAAGACCTAAATGAATGTCGCAATGGATAAAAACCACCTGCATGACAAAAAATTAAGAAAAAGACATATTAAAAAGGAGCTTGATTCTAGCGTGAAAGCGTCGATCAAGTTCACGATTCAATCGACTTAAATTCTCCAATACAATCTCCCGACGGAATCAGAATTAAACATAAATCCTGAAAACATGAAAATTTGGATGATGCACTGTCAGAATTCTTGGCGCTTCGTATTGTGACAAACTTCGCGATCGTCTGCCAAGTGCATTGCTCTAAAAATATTAGAGTAGTAAGAGAGATGACCTTAATATTTTTAATCACGAGAAAAACATGCCACTCATCGATCGCATCACCGACGACATCAAGACCGCTATGAAGGCCAAGGATAAGGTCCGATTAGAAACATTTCGCAGCATTAAAAAAGTGCTTCTGGAGAAAGAGGTGAGTCTTCGGCCTAGTGGTCAGACGGCGTTGACGCCTGAACAGGATATGGAGGTGCTGGTCCAGCTTGCTAAGCAGCGCCGAGATTCGATCGCCCAGTACACCCAGGCGAATCGTCTGGACTTAGCTGACGCTGAAGCGCAAGAGCTGGCAATCATTGAAGAATTCTTACCCCAGCAGCTTTCGGATGACGAAATCATGGCTGTGATCGATGCCTTGATTGAAAAAACAGGAGCCACCTCCGCGAAGGACATGGGCAAAGTCATGGGACCTGCAATGCAGCAACTCAAGGGAAAAGCCGATGGAAAGAAAGTCCAAGATGCGGTGAAAGCCCGCTTGGGGTAGCGATCGTCACACTTTCCCAGGATATAAAACAAGTTTGGAACAGGTTTTGCAAGGGATCTCCAGCACAAAACCCGTTCCAAACCTAGATCCAAGCGGTAAACTTGGAGAGATTTCTATGCCGTTTAAACCGACGTTTTAGCATCTATGCAACCACCGATTCCTACAGGCACTGTCCTCCAAAACCGCTATCGCTTAATCAATCTGCTGGGCCAGGGCGGCTTTGGTCGAACGTACCTAGTGGAGGATCAGGGACGTTTTAATGAACTCTGCGCACTCAAAGAGTTGACGCCGCCCCAGACTGGGTACGCCCTAGACAAGTCTAAGGAACTGTTTCAACGGGAAGCTCAGATTCTGTATCAGATTGAGCATCCTCAGATTCCCAAGTTTCGGGCGATGTTTGAAGAAGATCAGCGGCTCTTTTTGGCCCAAGACTTTGTGGAAGGGAAGACCTATCGAGATCTGCTAGACGAACGAAAAAGCCGTGGATTCGTCTTTTCAGAGCAGGAAGTCCTGCAACTGATGCAGCAGGTTCTGCCTGTGCTGTCCTATCTCCACGGCAAAGGAATTATTCATCGCGACATTGCGCCAGACAATATGATTCTGCGCGATCGGGATAAGCTGCCCGTGCTGATCGATTTTGGCGTTGTAAAAGAAATTGCCACGCGCCTGCAACAAGATGTGGGCAAACATGCCACGACGGTCGGCAAGCTGGGCTATGCGCCGATCGAGCAAATGCAAACCGGAAATGCCTACCCCAACAGCGATCTCTACGCGCTGGCCGTCTCAGCGGTGGTGCTATTGACCGGGCGCGAACCCCAAGAAGTCCTCGATGACAACACCATGACCTGGAATTGGCAGCGCTGGTGTCAGGTGTCACCCGCCTTTGCCCAAGTGATCAACCGAATGCTGAGCGTCACGCCCAACCAACGCTATGCCTCGGCGACCCAAGTGCAGCAAGCCTTGCAATCCCCCATTGCCACGAGTCCTGAGGCAGGCGTTCCTCAGACCGTTGCACCCAGGGAAGCACCTGCTCAAAACGCTGTGCCTTCTTCCATGGCGACGATCGCCGTAGGTCGGGACTTCGACGACGATCGATCGGCCCTAGAACCTCGCAGCAGTGGCAAACGATCGCCCAATGCCATCCCTGAGCGCACGACCCTGTGGGATGACCCTTGGGCTGTGGCCTTGATTGGATTGGGACTAGCGGCGTTGGCGGGAATCGGATTCTTTGCGGTGTCTTCCGCGATGAAGCCCAAGCCGATCGCTGATGAGCCGTTGCCCATCACGACGCCGACTGCTAGCGCCACACCGACGCCGACCGCTAGCGTCAAGCCGTCACCCACCCCCGAAGTCCCGAAGTCCTTTAGTCAAAAGCTAGAACTGACGGCTGGTAAGCCTGTTAGCCGATCGGGTAGCCTCACCGCCAACCAGATCTTCACCTTTAATATCTCCGCAAAGCAAGCTCAAACTCTATCTGCTGCTCTTGGGGGTGAAGGGGTGTTGATGACCGTGCTGGGTCCCGATGGAAAGCCTGTGAGCGATCGGGCCAAACGCACGACTTACTGGGAAGGGGAATTACCATTCACAGGAGAGTATGGGGTTCAACTGACGCCCACCAAAGGATTATCGAAGGCCGATTTCAACTTGGATTTAAAACTGACCGATCCTGTCGTTCCAAGCCCAAGCCCTAGTGTGACGCCAACTGTGACTCCTTCCCCGTCGAACGATAAGGTCGGGCGAGTGACCTTTGACCCGGGTAAGACGATCGCGACGATCTTGGGTAAAACCGATGGCAAGCAAGGTCAACGCTATCTGGTGGATGCGAAAGCCTCTCAACAGATGACCCTCTCAATTCAAGGCGCGAAGATGAATATTCTGGATCCGGCGGGTAATCCAATCCCGGATGCCAAAGGTTTGACGGCTTGGAATGCACAGTTGGCGGTGGGTGGCGATTATCAAATCGAAATCGTGACCAGCGGTCCCGCAGACTACACCCTATCAGTGGAAGTTCGTTAATTCCGCATCAGCAAGCAAACTCGGCACCCAAACTCAGGCTTCAACACTATGGCTTCACTTTTGATGGTCGGAACCGATACGGATGCGGGGAAGACGGTTCTGGTTTCAGCGCTCTATGCTTACCTGGCAAAATACCAATCCAATCGCACGATCGCTATCCTGAAGCCCTTTCAGTCTGGCGAGGGCGATCGGGAGCTATATCAGCGGGTATTTAACCTGAATCAAACAGCGGAAGAACTCAATCCCGTCTATTTTTCAGCCCCTCTCGCACCGCCGATCGCGGCGGCCTATGAAGGCAAAGCCGTGCCGTTCGAATCTGCTTGGAAGATCTACCAGGATCTGACTCGTCGCTATGACTGGGTTTTGGTCGAAGGGGTGGGCGGTTTAGGATCTCCGGTGACGGGACAGACGACGGTGGCCGATTTGGCCTCGGATTGGCGGTTGCCCGTGGTGTTGGTGGTTCCGGTGAAACTGGGGGCGATCGGTCAGGTGGTGGCGAATGTTGCCCTGGCTGAGCGATCGAACCTTCGGATCCAAGGTATTGTGCGTAGTTGCGTGACGCCTTGCAGCGATGAGGATTTGGAAAACTGGGCCAGCCAGGACTTGATCGAAACTTTGACGGGACTTCAGGTATTAGGGACGTTGCCTTATTTGGAGGATCCGGAGAATGTTGAGGCGTTAGTGAAGGTGGCTTCTGAGTTGGATCTAGAGTTGTTGTTGCCAAAGCCGTTGGCGATCGGCGTAAAATCCTAAGTTTGATCAAACCCTCGGATGGCCCCCAGCCCCCAATTCTGGGGGTTCTGAAAGCAAAACCCCTGCATAACCTATTTGGTTATACAGGGGTTTAAAATTCTGGCTCCCTCTCCCAAACTTGGGAGAGGGTTGGGGTGAGGGCCAGTCCGAATTTAAAGAACTTTTGCGCGAATCAAAGCCACAGGCAGCGCCAGCAGCTTCCGCCTCGTTGAAACATAGGCTCGCTGACTAAAGACATCATAGCCATTGCGCTCGATCGAACCCAAAATCCAGCTATAGGTCATAGAAGCCGCCCATACAGGCCACCGAGCGTCTTCACTTAAGAACGAAATCCCCCGATCGGCCTCGACAAACACCTGCCGTGCCCGATCGATTTGGAACTTCATCAAAGCCCGCCAGCGATCGTCCACAACCCCATTCATCAAATCCTTTTCGGTGTAGTTAAATCGAGCAAGATCTTCCATCGGCAAATAAATTCGCCCTCTGGCCCGATCTTCGCCAACATCCCGCAAAATATTCGTCAATTGATTTGCAATTCCCAGCGCCACCGCTTCCTTTTCAGGTAGATAGGGCGATCGGTTCCGGTTCCAAGGCGCGCCCTGGTTTGACTCGTCGATGCCCATGATGGTCGTAGACATCAAACCCACTGTCCCCGCAACTCGGTAACAATAGAGTTCCAGTTCTTCGTAGGTCTCGTATCGATTGCGATAGAGATCCATTCGCTGTCCCTCGATCATGTCAAGGAATGGCTGAACCTCTAGGTTATAACGCTCGATCGTATCCACTAAAGCGACATCAAAATCATCTTGAGGCTTGCCTGCGAAGAGCTGATGAAGTCGATCGCCCCATTCATCGAGGGTCGCATTCGTCGTATTGGCCGCCTCAACCCCGTCTACTAGCTCATCCGTCCGGCGACACCAGACGTAGATCGCCCAGATAGCACGGCGCTTTTCAGCGGACATGAGCATGGTAGAGAGGTAAAAACTCTTGGCAAAGTCTGCGGTGACCTGACGGCAGGATTCGTAAGCGGTCTCGACAGACGCTAAGGATTTTTTCACACGCGGGGATTCAGGCAATTGCAGCATTCCAATCCAGTGGGGAAAGTTAGCAAAAAAGGCTAGTCCATCATCTCATGGATTCTATGAGGAAGGCCGTGAGATGCGCATTAAGACCATGAAGTTAGGTAAAAATATTTAATAAAAGGCGTCTTTTATCGCCAAAACCGCTGAGTCCTTCCCTCGCAGGAGAGAGTTCAGCTTGTTCATAGTATACGTTACAAGTTGTTACAGGCTAGACGATCGATCAAAATAATCACGGGTCATCCCTGGCACATGGGTCATTCCTGGCGCATGGGCCATCCTGGGCACACGGCCTGAATAAAAAAGCTAGATCGAAGAAGGCTGAACAAAAAGGGAACTAGGCCGAAACCTAGCTCCCTTTTCGTAGAGGTATTACGTATCTTTAAAGGGCGAACGAGGGGACTTGAACCCCCGAATGGCGGTACCACAAACCGCTGCCTTAACCACTTGGCGACGCCCGCCGTGACACTGTGATCAATATAGCGCAATGCTTGGACTTTTGGAATGGTCTATTAAAGTTTTTTGTGGGTTCACGCCAAAGTTTTTGCTGATACCCTTAAAGTCATGTGCAGTCATGTGCCAAAACGCGCGACAGGATTTGACCTATGAAAGGATGTCTTTGGGGGCTGGGGTTGACGATCGGCTTGGGTGCATTAGGGGCACTCATGGCCTCGACGAATCCCGGTCCCGATGAATTTGAAACCTATGCGTTGGGACAAATGAAGACGGAGCTTTGTGCGCGGGTGCCCATGGGCTTTGGGAAAGACTGTCCTCGGTTTTTGGATGAAAACCAGGGTTCAGTTAAGGAAATGATTCGCAAAAACACCCAGCGCAAGGATTATTTTTTCTTTAGTCGTTATCAGACGCAGCTCTCGTTGCGATCGGTTTTGCCAGAAGGTGCGATGCCCTTGTTGTCTTTAGTGCCAATCCCCACGGGCTATGACTTGGAAACGGTGGGCGTATTTGGTAACTTCTATATTTACCAGGCGCAGTCGAAACAGGCCCCCTAGCCCCCTTTCTTAGATGCCCGCAAGGGCTATATTCTGGCGGGACATGAAGTTTTTGAAGGAGATTTTTTAGAATGGAATCCGTGATGCCCCAAACGTTGCTATCAAGCGCTGCCCTTGCTCAGCAGGATTGGACCGTTTTGCTCCGGCAGATTGTGGCGGGGGAATCGCTGCAAGTTGAGCAGGCGAGTCTGCTGATGCAGGGTTGGCTGGCGGAGTCGATCGATCCGTTACTATCGGGGGCGATTTTGGTCGCGCTGAATGGGAAAGGCTTCTCTGGGGTTGAGCTTGCCGGAATGGCGCAGGTGCTGAAGTCGCTGTCTTCTGGAACGAAGCAGGTGCATACTCAGCCGTTAGTGGATACCTGTGGAACGGGTGGCGATGGGGCGGATACCTTTAATATTTCAACAGCAGTGGCTTTTGTCGTGGCGGCGGCGGGGGTAAAAGTGGCCAAACATGGAGGCCGATCGTCATCGAGTCGGGTCGGGTCGGCGGATGTCCTGGAGTCCATGGGGGTTAATTTTGGGGCAGATCCTGCACGAATCCGATCGGCGGTCCAAGACGTGGGCGTGACGTTTCTGTTCGCACCGGGTTGGCATCCGGCGATGAAGGCGGTGGCGGGAATGCGGAAGGCCCTCAAAATTCGCACGGTGTTCAATCTGCTGGGTCCTTTGGTCAATCCCATGAATCCGACGGGTCAGGTCATCGGAGTATCGGATCCGAAATTGCTGAAACCGATCGCCGAGGCGTTAAATCTTTTGGGAACCGATCGGGCGATCGTCGTCTATGGCCGAGAGGGATTAGATGAGGCTTGTCTGGGGGATGTGAATGAGTTTGCGGTGTTGCGATCGGGTCAAGTCACCTTAGAACAGCAGGATCCACGCGGGACGGGTTTGGCCTCTGCGACGGTGGCGGATCTGAAGGGCGGGGATGTGGAGGAGAATGTGGCGATTTTGCGATCGGTGCTGCAAGGGAAGGGAACAGCGGCGCAAATGGATGCGGTGGCATTGAATGCGGCCTTGGTGTTGACGGTGGGTGAGCGAGTGACGGAGGTTTCCGAGGGTGTGGCGGTGGCGCGATCGGTGCTTCAAAGCGGTGCGGCTTGGGAGAAGCTGGAGGCGTTGGTAGCCTACTTGAAAGCTTGACCGCTAAAATTGTATTTATTTAGTGCTTGGCCAAAACTTTTATAATTTCAATCGGTAATCTAAACGATGTTAACTACCAAACAATCTCTGCTAGATGCGATCGAAACGGCTCCTGATGATGTTCTTGAAGATCTCCTAGGGCTACTCAAAAGCCGACTACAGCAGCACAACCCCAATTCTCTGCGGCGCAAATCTTTTGATGAACTCCAAAAAATTTGCCAAGAAGAAAATTACAGTCTTGAAATAAGTGATCGGAACGATCGGTCTAATCCTTTCGTAGATGGGGTTGAGCATGTTTCTCTGTGATACGAATATCATCAGTGAGTTAGCTCGACCCCATCCTAATGCTGACGTGATCAACTGGATATCCAATCTTGAAACAATTTTTATTAGTGTTGTTACGCTTGAAGAAATTCAGTTCGGAATCGCGAGTCGCCCCAACGATCGGATACGGACTTGGTTTAACCAATTTCTCCAAACAGATTGTATTGTTTTGCCTGTCACCGACTCGATTGCCCTTCGATCGGGTCAACTACGGGGTCGCTTTCGTCAAATCGGTCAACAGCGGAGTCAAGCGGATATTCTCATTGCATCTACTGCGATTCATCATGAACTAGCAATAGCCACTCGGAACATGAAAGATTTTGAGAACTGTGACGGTCTTGTGCTGTTCAATCCCTTTGCTCAAAATGAATCATAGGTGCTGGGAAAAAATAAGGAGGACTAAAACCTATGACAGTCGTAACCGAAAGCCCGCCCGCCCAACCCATAACCCGTCTCACTCCCTCAGACGATCGTCTCATCACCATCAATGGGGATTGGGCGCACTTTAAGTTGATTCAACAGGGCTGTGAGCAAAACTCGGGGACGAAGCTGTTTTACTTTGATGGGACGATCGAAATTCTCATGCCTGGAAGACCTCACGAAATTTTTTCCCACGTCATTGGGTACTTACTGAGTTGTTTCCTAGCCCATCAAGGGATTCTCTTCTCGGCCCTTGGCTCTGCGAATCAGGGGGTAGAAGGGACGGCGGCTTCCCAACCGGATCAGTCCTACTGCATTGGCAAACTCAAACCGATTCCTGATCTTTCGATTGAAGTGGTTTTCACCAGCGGCGGAGTGGATAAACTTCAGCGCTACAGGGCGATCGGCGTTCCAGAAGTTTGGATTTGGGAAGATTGGACGCTGGCGCTATATCACCTGCGTGACCATGGGTACGATCGGATTGAGCAAAGTGAACTTGAGGGCCTTAAAACGCTGGATATCACTATTTTGAAGCGTCATACTATGATGGCCGAAACGAGTCAAGGAGAAGCTATTCTTTCATTTACTAAGTACGCTTCGATGAGAATCTAGAAATGGAATCATGATCTAAACGTATAGCTCCATCACCTGAGAAACAGGCATTCTCGATCGCGCCCCCAGCCCCATATCCGATCGATGACCCCGATCGAAATGTTCCGCTGCCGCACAGGCAATCATGGCTGCATTGTCCGTGCAGTACTTCATCGGCGGAAAAATCACCCGAATCCCATGGGGTTCAGCCGCCGCCTGTAACGCGCTCCTCAAACCACTGTTCGCCGCCACACCCCCTCCGATGGCGATCGTTTTTAAACCCTCATTCAATGCACATTTAATCGATCGCTTCGTCAACGCCTTCGCCACCGTAAACTGAAAACTCGCCGCAATATCTGCCGTGGGCAACGGCTCACCTGTCGCTTCCAGGGTCTGAGTCAAGCGCAAAACGGAGGTTTTCAGACCGCTAAAACTGGCATCGTAGGGATGAAACCCACCTTCCGGCAAGGACACCCGCCCTTCCGGTAATGGAAACGCCTTAGGATTACCGATACGCGAGAGGCGATCGATTTCGGGACCCCCGGGATAGCCCAGCTTCAGTAGGCGCGCCACCTTATCAAACGCTTCCCCTGCCGCATCATCCCGCGTCTGCCCCAAAATCTCATAGTCCCCACAGTCCCGCACCGCAATCCAACTCGTATGCCCCCCCGACACCAAGAGACAGAGAAACGGCGGCTGTAGCTTCGGTTCACTCAGATAGGACGCATAGATATGGCCCTCTAGATGATGCACTCCAATAAACGGCTTCTGATGGACCATGGCCAAGGTTTTCGCCGCCATCAGACCCACCAGCAACGCACCGACGAGTCCCGGCGCACAGGTCGCTGCGATCGCATCGATCTCGCTCCAATCCAAACCCGACTGGGCCAGGGCTTGGTCGATCGCCAGATTCACGCCTTCCAGGTGCTGACGAGAGGCCACCTCAGGAACGACGCCTCCGTAAATTCGGTGAATGTCGATTTGGGTGGCCACAATATCGCTGAGAACTTGACGGTTCTTAACGATCGACACCCCTGTTTCGTCACAACTTGTTTCAATCGCGAGTACGGTTGCCATTTGCTGGTAACTTTTGGATGGGAATTTCTGGATTCATCTTAGCGTAATCCCTTACGGGACAAGCAAGATACCTGATGCTCCCAACCTTTTTCAATTGCGATAAGAGGGAAAGAAATCCATGCAACGTTTGTTTGCGATCGTTCTAGCAGTGCTCTTGTGGTTTGGTTTCGTTGAAACGGCTCCAGCCCAAGCAGCGTATGACAATTTAACGCCCTGCGGTCAATCCCAGGCATTTGCGACTCGGATGAAGGAATCTACGAGTCCTACGGCGGCACGCCGCTACGAGCAGTACTCCAAAGCGGGTCTCTTGTGCGGTGATGACGGACTGCCTCACTTGATTGTGGATAACCCTGCTCACGCAGGCGATTTCATTATCCCTGGCCTCATGTTCCTATACATTGCGGGTTGGATTGGTTGGGCAGGCCGTAGCTATCTCCAAGCGATTCAGAAAGGCGCTAACCCTGAAGCGAAAGAAATCACGATCGACGTGCCCTTGGCGATCAAATTCATGATTGGTGGATTTGCTTGGCCCTTGGCTGCCTTTGGTGAAATTTCCACAGGTAAGATGTTTGCTAAAGAGAACGAAATCACGGTTTCGCCTCGCTAGTCATCTTGGCTCATTGTTCTTTCTTGGATTTGGAGGCTTGTTATGACCCGTTATCTTTCTAGCGCTCCCGTGCTGCTCATGCTGTTGCTGACCGTCACGGCAGGGATTTTGATTGAGTTTAATCGGTTCTTCCCGGACTTGTTGGCTCACCCGCTTTAAGATTTAGATGATCTATTTTTTATAGAAATCTAATTTTTACAGCAATGTCATTATTAAAAATGCCGATCGGCTCTGATTTGTTTGGAGTCGATCGGTATTTTTTATGGTTGGGTTTTACTGCGGTTGAGTGATGGGGATGCCGTGGGTGTGGCGGAGGGCGATGTGACGACGGCTGGCGGCATCGATGAAGTCGGGGTTGATTTCTAGGGCTTTGTCGTAGTTGCCGATGGCTTCTAGGTGGAGTCCCATGCGACTAAAGGTGATGCCGCGACGATACCAGGCGCGGGCGAACTTGGGATTGTTTTCGAGGGCGCGATCGTAGGAGGCGATGGCTTCTTCGGACTGGTTGAGGCGATCGATCACCTTGCCCCGATCGTACCAGAGCTGCGGGTCGTTGGGATGGATTTTGACGGCCCGATTGTAGGTATTCAGGGCCTCGGAATATTTGCCCAACTGATAGAGGACGGAACCTTTGGCAGAAAGGGCTGGAATAGATGTGCAGCGCAGGGCTAGAGCTTGATTAAGACTATAGAGGGCATCTTCTAGAAGACGGTTTTCTTTTTGAACCAGGCCCAGAACGATCCAGCCTTCGATCCAATGGGGGGAGAGGCTGAGCGATCGTTGGTAGCTTTCGATCGCTTCATTGATTTGATAGAGCGCTTCTAAGACTTTGCCGCGCTGGTACCAAGCTTCGGACATGAGCGGGGCGATGCGGATGGCTTTGTTATAGCTGGCGAGGGCTTCGTCATTTTGGCCGAGTCTGCGCAGAACGCTGCCCCGTCGTAGCCAGACTTGGGCGACGTTGGGCTTGATTTCTAGGACTCGGTTGTACTTGGCGAGGGCTTCGCTGTATTTTCCGACTTTGTAGAGAAGATTCGCTTGATTATGGTGGGCACTGGAGAAATGGGGACGGGAAGCCAGGGCTTGTTCGTAGCTGTCGATCGCCTCCCCATAGCGTTTTAAATAGGTCAGCGAGAGGGCACGGTTGTACCAGCCCGGGGCGTAGTCAGGTCGGAGCTTGAGTCCGGATTCATAGCTGGTGATGGCTTCTTCGTAGGCGTTTAGCTTCATCAGGGCATTGCCTCGGTTATACCAGGTCTTATGGCCGTGACGGTTAAGCTTGAGGGCACGATCGTAGCTGTTGATGGCTTCTTCGTAATGTTCGATGGCCGCGAATGCCATGCCGAGGTTGTTCCAGGCGGGGGAGTAGTCTTCGCGAATGGCAATGACTTCTTTAAATGACGTGATCGCCTCATTGACTTGATTGATCTGCATCAGCGCTTTGCCGCGTTCGTACCACACGACGTACCAGTCGGGCTGATGGTCGATCGCGTGATTAAATGCGGCTACAGCCTCGGAAAAGGACCCGGACTGAGCCAGTTTTCTCCCTTTCTCAAAAAACGTTTCTGCCCCGATCTGCTGAACCATACACTCCATAAATGCGATCTCGCATGACGTAAGAAGACCACCTTGTCCTCTCCATTCCCTTGTATTCTGACCTGACCGGATAACGTTCTAATAAGGAAAAAGGTGGTTTCTGACCATTTCTCTCTCTATTCTAAACATTGACTGAAATTATTTGGCTCCTGAGTGAGTTGTATGAGATAGATTTTATATTTTGGTCTGATTCCGTGGAATATTCTTCACAGTTCTCCATTTTTCTCTGAATGATGTGATTTTGAGTCTCTGCGGGGCTGATCGGCGATGAAGCTTGATGTCTGGTACGATCGAAACCCGACATTATTCGTTAAACCACTCATCAAATCACCAAGCATTCACTATGGGCAGCACCTTTGGACAGGCATTTCGGATTACGACCTTTGGGGAATCCCATGGGGGCGGGGTGGGAGTGGTGATCGATGGCTGTCCGCCGAAGGTGGAGATTTCCCGTGAGGCGATTCAGCTTGAACTCGATCGTCGTCGCCCTGGCCAAAGCAAAATCACGACGCCGCGTAATGAAGCGGACCAATGTGAAATCCTTTCGGGAATGATAGATGGTGTCACCTTGGGCACGCCGATCGCCATTATGGTTCGCAACAAGGATCAGCGATCCCAGGACTACGGCGACATGGAGAAAAAATATCGGCCCTCCCATGCGGATGCGACCTACGATGCGAAGTATGGCATTCGGGCTGTGGCAGGTGGAGGCCGATCGTCGGCACGGGAAACCATCGGACGAGTGGCAGCGGGGGCGATCGCCAAGCAAATCTTGACGGATTTTGCGAATACTGAGGTGATTGCCTATGTGAAACGGATTAAGGACTTGGAGGGGACGGTGGACCCGGCGACGGTGACGATGGCGCAGGTGGAGAGCAATATTGTGCGCTGTCCCGATGGTGAGGCAGCAGAACGGATGGTGGAGCTAATTCAGCAAATGTCGAAGGAAGGGGACTCGATCGGTGGGGTGATTGAGTGCGTGGTGCGGAACTGCCCGGTGGGCTTAGGGGAGCCTGTGTTTGATAAGTTGGAGGCGGATTTGGCGAAGGCGGTGATGTCGTTACCTGCGACGAAGGGCTTTGAGATTGGGTCTGGGTTTGCGGGGACGTTGATGCGGGGGAGTGAGCATAATGATGCGTTTTATATGGAGGGTGATCGGGTCCGAACAGTGACGAACCGATCGGGCGGGATTCAGGGCGGGATTTCCAATGGGGAATTTATTACGCTGCGAATTGCGTTTAAGCCGACGGCGACGATTCGTAAAGAGCAGGATACGGTGACGAATGAGGGCGAAACCGTGACGTTGGCGGCGAAGGGGCGACATGATCCCTGTGTGTTGCCCCGTGCGGTGCCGATGGTGGAGGCGATGGTGGCCTTGGTGCTGTGCGATCATTTGTTGCGGCAGCGGGCACAGTGTGGCGATGGCTTCTTGGGAGCAAGCCATGAGTGAGTTTTTTGAGTTTGAGCAGGATTTTGTGGCGTCGCTGCGGTGCATTCCGATGCAGGTGCGGTTTAAGTTGGATACCTGTGGGGTGAAGCTGAAGCTACATCAGTGGAATGTTTTGAACCAGGACGATCGGCTGCAATTGGTCGATCGTCCTTGCGATAGTTTGGCTGAGGTTGCGGCGTATCGGGTGTTTTTACAAGCGTTGATTTTGGAGCGATCGGGGGAAGTGGCGAGTTTGCTAGCGATCGACGCTGATCCCGATTGGTTAAATGTGGCGCAAATTCCCGCTTCTGTTTTGGAAAAGGCGACATCAGTTGGGGAAACGATCGGGATCAAACAGTGGGCTGAGTTGAAACCCCTTCAACGGTTTGCCTTGATTAAGTTGAGCCGATCGGGTCATGAAAATAGTAATTTTCGACCTGCGTTGGAAGAGTTTGGATTGATTTAACTGTTTTGTAAAATGTAGGTGGTGAACGATCGGACTGCTTCTCCAAGGTCTGTTTCTGCCATCATAATGTGGCGTTTGAAAACTGCTAAGTCTAGATTTTTTAAGCCCTCTAATTGGCTCTGTTCGATGCGATCGTAGCCATTTTCTTGCAGGTGATAAAGCGTCAAGGTACCATCTTCCCAGAACCAAACTTCAGGAACTCTGAGGGCCTTGTATCGCTGAAGTTTGGAAGTTCCGCCGCTGGTGAAGACGACTTCAATGGAGAGATCGGGAATGGGTTTGAGTTTACCGATGCAGTAGCTTTGGTCCGGTTGGGCGGCGGCGATACCGTCTTGTTCTTGATCAGCGGTGCCGAGGGCAAAAAATGAAATACCTTGATAGGCCAGAAAAAAGGTCAGCAGTTGACCGATGATGTGGGAGAAAATTTCGTGCGATCGGGCGGGCATGAGAATTTCGATCGTTCCATTAAAGTAAGACAACCGGACATTTGAACTCTGCCCGCAGCCCTGTTGAATCAACTTAAATTGCGCCCAATCACCTTGGATCGTAATCAGTTGATCCAAGGCTCTTTCAACCGATCGGTGCTCTTGGTCGGGACGGAAGGTTTCGGTAGCGACGGTCATGGGGTTCGCTCCTGATGGAATTGCTTTAGTTTAGCAGTTGGGGATCGTTAATCAGCTTGAGCAACTACCAAATTCGGTCCATACTCAAAACAAAACCGGGCATTACCTCGCTACAATCGATTGAATTTGGAGCGTCCAATACCAGCGCACTCTGTCCAACACGATACACTTCGGCTTGTTTATTTTTTGGATTGATTAGCAACCCTAATCTCACCCCTAGCCGTTGATATTCTTCCATCTTCTCCTGCAATGGCTTTAAACTATCGGTCGCTGACCTCAACTCAATGACAAAATCCGGCACGATCGGAATAAACCCAACAATCCTAACGCCCACTAGCCGCGATTTCTCAATCCAGGAGACATCGGGCGACATCTTCCCGCCACCGATCGCCACAAAGTCATAGCCCGTCGATGAGTCAAATGCTTCACCCAGGTCCGTTTGGCGGTTCCAGTACCATACCTCTCCAAATAAGTTTCCATTTCGTTTCCCACTTTCACCACCCGTTGGAGGCATAACAATCAGTTCTCCATCTTTTGTTAACTCAAGGCGTAAATCTGGATTCTGAATGCAAAGCCGATCGAAGTGTTCTGAACTCACCTTCAACTTGACATTACTGACATCCAATGGCCAAGGCTCAAGGGCAATCAACTCTGTAGCAGCAGTGGCAGGAGCGGCAGGAGCAACAGTCATAAAACCTCCAACGATCGGCGGGAGCTACATCATAGGCTGATGCTGATTCTATCATTTCCTAAAACCAGGCTCGGCGGGGAGTTCCGGAAGGCACTGATTGGAAGCTGTTATTCGGCTTGGGCGTTGAGGCGGTAGTTGCCACGGGAGCCGGATTCCATGGAGCCGACCCAGATTTTGTAGGTGCCTGCGCTCCAGTTGGTGCCGGAGTAGCTGGCGTCTTTTTTGCTTCCGGTGTCGTCGCCGCAGCGCAGTTCGTCCCCTGGGCCTTGGATGACGATCGTGGTGTCCCGTCCGCCGCTGTTGACTTTGAGGCTGAGTTTGCTGACGGCTTGGGTGAGCGTCATGATGTGGTCGGGGTTGCTGTCGCCGAAGCCAAGGCATTTGTTGCCATTGCGATCGCTGCCTGCGGTGATGCTGGGAATAGAGGTGCTACCGCCCGTGGAGCCGCCGACGGAGGCTGTCTTTTTGTCACCAATTTTAAAGGCTTCAAAGTTGGCTTGGGCTTGGACGAGCGGGGCGATCGCGAGACCTGTGGTGAGCAAGATGCCTGCGGTGATTGCGAGGGAACGAATGAGGGATGTCATGATTGTGTCTCGTAGGGTTATGTCTATTATTTCTTATGGATCCGTCGTATTACTTATCTCTCAGGACAGATTTCCGATCGACACAGACTCATTTCTCGATCGGGTTTAACGACTTGTGACTTTTATTGATTGTGGTTCTGATTACTTATGCATTTTGTATTTTTAAGTTTGTATTTTTAAGGATGAGTGGGTTTGGTGACGATCCACTGGGTGATGGGGGAGAGGGATTTCCAGCCGAGGAAGCTGCCGATCGGTTCTGCGCGTTGGATTTGAATGCGGGTGAGACTGCCTCCGTACTGTTGTTGAAGTTGAAAGAGTTTCATTTCGGTTTCTAGGGTGACGCCGTTGCTGACGAGCTTGCCGCCTGGTTTGAGCGTGTCCCAGCAGGCTTCAAAGACGCCCGATCGGGTGATGCCGCCGCCGATGAAAATGGTGTCGGGGTTTGGTTCTAGGGTTTGGCCTAACGTTTGATCTGGCGTTTGTAGAATCTCTGGGGCTTGGCCTTGGAGGGTTTTGAGATTGGGGACGCCGAGGGTTTTGGCGTTGTGGTGGATGGTGGCGATGCGATCGCTGCGGGATTCGACGGCGAGGGCGGTGCAGCGGGGATGGGTGCGCATCCATTCGATGGCGATGGAGCCGGAGCCGGAGCCGATGTCCCAGAGGTGCTGGCCGGGGAAGGGGGCGAGGGCGTTGAGGGTGAGGGTGCGGATTTCTTGTTTGGTGAGTTGGCCGTCGTGCTGATAGAAACTATCAGGAATTGAGAATTGAGAGTTGAGAATGGGGAATTGAGCCGTTTGGAGGGTTTGAATATCCGGGCATTGGAGGGCGATCGTGTTTAGGTCGGCGATGGGTGTTTGGAATCCGGTTTTGGCGATCGTGGTGTGGTGGTTTTCTTTGGGACCTCCGAGGTGTTCGAGGAGATGGACGATCGTTTCGCCGTAGCCGTAGTCGGTGAGGTGCTGACAGACCAGGTTTGGGGTGGTTTTGTCGCTGCTGAGGATGAGGAGTTTGGCGTTGGGGTAGAGTTTGGGGCGGAGGAGGTGGATGTCGCGTCCGCAGAGGCTGAGCTTTTCGGTGTCTGCGGTGGACCAGCCGAGGCGGGTGGCGGCGAGGGTGGCGGCGGAGAGGTGCGGGAGGAGTTGCAGTTCTGCCAGTGGAATGTGGCGCAGTAGGGTGTTGCCGATGCCGTAGCAGAGGGGATCGCCGCTGGCGAGGACGCAGACGGGTTTGTTTCTGTGTTTGAGGAGTTCGGTGATGGAGTCTTGAATGGGCGATCGCCAGCGGTGGGTTTGGGCTTTGATCTCGGATGGCAGCAAGGCGAGGTGACGATCGCCGCCGTAGATGATTTGGGCGCTTTGGAGGGCGGTTTTGGCGATCGGACTGAGGACATCAAATCCATCTTCGCCGATGCCAATGACGGTGAGCCAGGGGGTTTGCATGGGGGCGATCTGTTCTGAGGTTACGCGGTCTATGGTACGCTTCTGAGGCTGAAAATGTGGGAAAGTTCGGTGAGATTCCGGGGCTGTGCCGCAACTGTAATGTGAGATTTGCTAATTTTTTAGGTGAAATCTTACGAGTCAGAATGCCTGTTTTTAGCATTGTAGGGTTTGCCATTTCCTGCGTTGCACGGGGGCTACTGTCATGATTTCTCAAAGTGTTGTTGATGTTGCTCGTTCTGAGGCTGTAGCTTTTGAGCCTGTAAGCTGTCCAGGTTTGTTTTGTCCCACGATCGCATCTGATGGCGTTTTGACTCGGATTCGGATTCCGGGTGGGCAGGTTTCAATTCAGCAATTGTCGGTTTTGACTCAGGTAATGCGTCGATTGGACTGTTTAGAACTATTAATTACCAATCGCGCCAATGTGCAGTTGCGATCGGCTGAGAATTTGAGTCCTGATGATTTGAATGCGTTGCAAGATGCGGGACTAGCGGCGAAGAATCCGGCGATCGACCATTTGCGAAATATTATGGCGAGTCCAATGGCGGGTTTGGAGCCTGATGCGTTTGATGTGATGCCTGCGCTGTTGGATTTGGAACGGTATATTTGTGAGACGCCGGATTTAGCGCGGTTGAGTGCGAAGTTTAGTATTGGGCTGGATGGCGGGGAACGAGTTTCGGTGCGCGACCGGGCTAACGATATTTGGTTGATTGCGAATGGTTTTGAGAATTCTGGCGGATATGAATTGGTTTTGAATTTGGGGCATGGGGAATGGCGATCGGGCTTGGTGGGAGATGCGGTGAGTTTGGTTAGAAAGGTGGTCGATCGGTATTTGATTTGTTTGGATCAATATTCCAATCAATTTGCAGATCCGATCCAAAAGCATCGGCGAAGTCGGAAGCCGAGATTGAGAGATATTATTGAGCGGGTTGGGAAGGCGGGATTCCTGGAAGAGGGCGCGGGAAGCGCTGCCCGTACGGAAGAGCAAGAGGGAGAGAGATTTCAAAAAATGGGGGCAGGATTTGAGGGAATAGCTGAAAATAGCTTGCTGCATTTGCAATCGGAGGCCAATCGAATTGCGATCGAAATCATCTGCCCGTTAGGAAAAATCAGCTTGGATCAAATCCGGGGTTTGATCCGAGTCTTGCAGCAATTTAATCTCAGCCAAATTCGCTTAACGCCTTGGCAAACCTTCATCATTCCAAATGTGCTGCGATCGGATCTTCCCCATTTAAAAACAGCCCTTGATCAAATCTCGATCAATCCTAATGCAAACCATCCCGCCCGTGGAATCGTCGCCTGTAGCGGGAAAGCAGGCTGTCAGTCTGCTGCAACTCATGCCCAAAAACATGCCCAGCAATTGATTGAAAAATTAGCTTGCTTTGACGATCGGCCCTTCCCCACCATTCAAATCAGCGGCTGTGAAAAACTCTGTGCAATGCCGCGTGGGAGTGACATTACATTGATTGGCTGCGAGATTGACGGTGAAGAGCGCTACGGCGATTGGTTGCCGGAGGAGGCGATCGATCGGGTGGTTCAACAAATTCAACTGTTAAATAGCGGATAATAGAGTGTTTCGTCTTCGTTGTAAGTCCCGATCCCCCTAGCCCCCTTAAAAAGGGGGGACATGAGTGGGAAAAGAAAAAAGGAGATTAATAAGATGCATACCCTGCTCAAAGTCCCCCTTTTTAAGGGGGATTTAGGGGGATCGGGACTCTCATCGCAGACCATTCAAAGTCAATATATCCTATTCATTTATTTCCCTGCAATTCAATGCTTGATTACATTCGTGATGGCGCGGCTATCTATGACAAATCATTTGCCATGATTCGATCGGAGTCTGACCTATCCCAAGTTCCAGACGACCTCGAAAAACTCGTGGTGCGGTTGATCCATTCCTGTGGCATTCCAGAAATTGTTGCTGACATCGAAGCCTCGCCCTATGCCGGGACCATTGGCCGATCGGCCCTGTCCAAAGGTGCCCCCATTCTCTGCGATGCCCATATGGTCGCCCATGGTGTCACCCGCAGTCGCTTAAGTGCCAACAATGAGGTGATCTGTACGTTGCGGGATGAACGCACACCGGAACTTGCCAAACAATTGGACAACACCCGATCGGCAGCAGCAATGGAGCTTTGGTTGCCCTATTTAGAAGGGGCTGTGGTGGCGATCGGCAATGCACCCACAGCCTTGTTCCGACTCTTGGAAATGCTCGACGATGGCGCACCTAAACCTGCATTGATTCTCGGCTTTCCCGTCGGCTTTGTCGGAGCCGCAGAATCTAAAATAGAACTCGCCTTAAACTCTCGTGGGGTGCCCTTTGTGACGCTCCATGGACGCAAAGGGGGAAGCGCGATCGCGGCCGCTGCGGTGAATGCTTTAGCACAGGAAAAGGAATAGCAACTATGACCGATTCAATCAGTCCAGCAAACAAACTTGGCACAATCTACGGCATTGGCTTAGGTCCTGGCGATCCGGAATTGTTGACCTTAAAAGGCTACCGAATTTTACGATCGGTCCCCATCATCGTCTATCCCAAATCCCCCGACGGACGCTGCATTTCGCGTTCGATCGTCGCCGAATACCTCCAGTCCCACCAACTCGAAATTCCCATGATCCTCCCGTTCAAACCAGGAGAATCTTCGCAACCGGGCTATCAAAAAGTGGCCGATGAGTTGGCGATTCATTTAGCGAATGGTCAAGATGTTGCGGTGCTGTGCGAAGGCGATCCGTTTTTCTTTGGGACATTTATGTACTTGTACAATCGTCTCAGCGATCGATTTCCTGCCGAAGTTATTCCCGGTGTGTCGTCCATCATGGCTAGCGCCGATATGTTAGGCATTCCATTAACCTATCGAAACGACGTATTCATGGCTATTACAGGAACCTTGGACGCTGAAGTGATTCGCGATCGACTTGCTCTAGCCGATGCCGCTGTCATCATGAAATTGGGTCGAAATTTTGTTAAAGTATATGGTGTTTTGGAGGAATTGGGATTGCTCGATCGGGCCAAATACATTGAACGATCGACCATGAAAGATCAAAAAATCATTCCGATTCGGGAGGTCGATCCGACGCAGGTGCCCTACTTTGCCATGATCGTGATTCCCAGTCAATGGAAATGGCGCGAAGGGTAAAGCCTGCAAAACTGGATTTGAGTTAAAATTAAAGGGACGATCGAATGTCCTG
>JAAFJU010000094.1 GCA_013298165.1 Synechococcales cyanobacterium bin31.maxbin.ball.101
CAACTGCCCCGTCCTCGCCAACGGCAACATCACCTCAGCCGCCAGCGCCATCAACGTTTTAAACCACACCAAAGCCGCAGGCGTCATGATTGGTCGGTCTGCCATTCGCAATCCTTGGATTTTTACACAAATCCGTCAAGCCCTAGCTGGAGAGCCTGTTTCCGTCATTTCTTTAGGACAGGTTCGAGAATACATCGATCGCCTGTATCAAACCCCAAAATCAAAAGCCATCCCCGAAAAATCAAAAATCAGCTATTTAAAAATGTACTTAAACTACATCGCTCAAGGCGTCGATCCCGACGGCAAATTCCTCCGCGAAATGCGCCGCGCCCAGGATGCAACGGAACTCTTTGCCGTCTGCGATCGCGCGCTTTTAACCGAACCCGATCGCCCCTTCAGCAGTGAACCCTACCCCGGACTCACCGCCCGCCCCCAATCCGAAACCCCACGAGATTAAGAGCCAAATTGTGTCACCCGCCAAATTGCAGTGGCTTGTTTTGCCATATAAGCCTGTCGCTTTTCCAATCGATCGGGAGTCCACTCCGTCTGCTCTTCAGCAATCTGACGAGTGGTGACAAATTGGCTTTGAGCATAGCCCGCGAGTTTGGTCTGATCATCATCATTACCTAATGATCGATTGAGTCCCGTTTCACACAGTGCCATGTTCCCTAACCGATAGGCAAAGGCTTCGATCGCTTCATCAGAGAATTGATGCCAACCTGTATTGGGATTCTGCGGCAGGATATGTTCAAGATTGAAAGTCTGACTATCAAAATCATAATCCTGGCCACTGGCTTGTTTTTCTAATTGACATAAGATATATCGAACAAGACGAGTATTGCGGGATTGTTTAGTCCGAATGACTCGATTTGCAAAGGCAATGCGGAATGATTCATCATTAGGGTAGAGGTCTCGTAAACCAGGAATCACCTCAGAAAGCTTGGAGTAATGACCTTCAGAAAGAGCCTTAGCAGCTTGATTGTAAATCCGCTCGGGTTCGCTTGGCGGCAAACTTCCAATGACCGTATAGCGAAACGAGACAACCACGCAAATTCGTAATAAGGTCTCAAATTCGGACGTTGAGAGCTGTCGAAAAGCCGACAGAAGCAAGGGAAATGGCTGCCGTACTCGAAAGAGTGCCAAGAGTGCGACGGCGTCCTTTGCGGATCGAGACCAAGATGCGAGTTCAGGCTGTGTTAACCCTAAAAACACATCAATATCCTCATCCATTTCGCGAAGTAAGGTAAAGGCTTGCTCTCGATCGCGCACTGCACTGCGAATGGTCTTAAACAACTCAGCCTGCCGAACAAAGCGATGACGACTATTCCAATGAATGCGTAAAAACTCTGGAAAACTTTCACTTCCTAACCGTCCAACCATTAATTCCCAGCGGTCTTCCAGCGCTTTGATTTCTTGGGTAGGTTGAGGCGATCGATCGAGAACTGAAAAGAGGTAATTTTTAAGTAAATCTGTCGCCGAAAGCCTGACTCCACGGGCATTTAAGGTTTCAAATACTCGGTAAGCATTCAACTCATCCGTGACGGTGATCACGGTGAAAAACAATCGATCGCTTAACCGATCGATAAACTGAGCTAGGAGTAATCCATGATCTAACTCATCTGATGCTCTAACATAGTCAGCTAACTTCTTTTCAAACCACAGAAACGCTTTTCTCAGAGCCTGTTCAGAGGCTCTAAAGCCTCGCTGAGGAAGGTTATCTACAACAGGAACCAAATAGGTTTGGTAGTATTGGTCATTGTTGCGATTTAGGGAGAGCTTCGATCGGGCGACTAGGGTAACGGGATCGAGATAGCCAACATAGGTTTGCCGCAATTGATTCAGCCGTTGCTCAGTCTTAACCACCTCAACACCTTGAGCAATTAAGCCTTGAAGCTGTTTTAACGTCGCCAACACAATCAAACTCAAGGTCGTTAGCCGTTGCTGCCCGTCAATCACATCAAAAACTTTATCATCATCGGATTGGAGAACCAGATACCCCATGTAATGGGCGGGTTCTCCATGGGGTTCGATCGTCTCTAAGATATCCATCCAGAGGTCTTCCCATTCCTCTTCTGTCCAACTGTAATCACGCTGAAACGGGGGAATGCGATAAATGAGTCCATTCCCCATGAGTTTACGATAGGTATCGTTTTTGGTGTTGAAGTTGGTGACAGACATAGAGATTGGTCAGAGTTCAACCATCAATCAATGAAGATTTAGAACAATGATGCCACATCTCAGGGTCAATCGAAGTTTAATTTAGTCTGGAAGCTGAGACACCCCGTCCCGAACGGCTTCAATATCGATCGTCTCGATCGATCGCAGTTCCCGTGAGACCTTAAGGTCTTGACGTTTCACCAAGTCTTTCCCATCGCGACTTTTACGTCCACGGTATTCTTCTACGATACGTTTTCCCGTGAGATAATTACGGCTATCTTTTATCTCGTTTCCATTCACCCGATCGTAAGGATTAACATCTTCACCAATCAACACCAACCGTTGAGAATTACGATCGATCCAAAAACGGTGAATAATACTGATCGCATTGCGGCTTCCCGCCAACTGCCTCACAACCAAAACATTATTGTCCACTTCTAGGCGAATGTTTTCGATCACACCACCCGTGCCAGAAGCAAATAACAGATTGGGGGCGATCGCAAGTTGTGTCGAACCGGATTGGCGGCCGAGCAATACAATAAGCGATCGCTTTCTGCCATACCCATTCCCTGATTCAATTACCTGCAACACCCGATCGGGATTTTGATCTCCATTCAGATCCGCCGCCATCATTTTCTCAATTCGAAACCCCTTCGGCACAAAATCTTGCAGGTTTTTAGAGGCTGCGATCGCCCCAGAATGACTGGACAGAGCGATCGTTGCTGTTAAAAGACAGAACGCAGAAAGCTTAGAAAAAAGACGAGAAGAAATAGTCATAGTGAAATCACGATCGGATTGATAGTATTTAGTACCATAGATGCCCATAGCTTATGCATAAACCCCATCAGAATTCAGTAGGTTTAAGCTTCACACCCTGAAGATTGCTTACAATTTTATCCGTGCAGTACACCGTCGCTAGCGTTTTACGATCGCGTTCCACCCGCACACCCGCCTCCACAGCCTTGGTTGGAGATAACCGATCCACCGACCAAAACACGCTATAAATCGTCTCTCCATTCGGCACATTGACGGCATAGCTCATGTCGCGACCGATGCCTTTCCACTGCCAAGTCGAAGCCCGATCGCGGGGCACCTGCAAATCCAACTCAGGCTTTTTCCCCGGATCCCCAAAGGAATAGTCGATCGTATCATCAGTTTCAAACAGCAAAATTTCCTGCCCCTCATTCGTTGTGCAGGAAAAGAGTAACGAACGATTTGCGATCGGCTTTGCAGATTTGGAAGATTCTTTTGTTTGGTCTGATTCCGTTTTTGCGGTTAAAGGCTTTGCTGGAATGGGTTTTGGTTCCCCTTCAACGATCGTCGGAGGCGATGCGTTCTCCTGATCGACAGGACTCGCCGTTGGAGACGCGCTGGGTTGAATGCTGGCGTTCGGAGTCCCAGATGGAACCGGAGATACGGTTTGACTACAGCCCCCGATCGTGAGACTCGTGAAGAGCATCAAGGGTGTGGCGGCTTGGGCGATCGTGGGAAACTTCATGGGCATGATGAGTTCGGACTACTTTTCTAATCTATCCCACATCAGAAGATTAGCCCACCGCATCGGATCAACCACGATCAAAATCACGGCTGCCAAACCTGAACGTCCTTGCCCTGAAGCACTAAAAACCGACCGTCAGGACTGAAATTTAGCGCTTGAACACCCTTTGGAAATTAGTCTTCCCGGAGTTGCTTCGCCTTCACTTGCTGACCAGATTGCGTCTCCCAAATCCGAATGACCCGATCGGACTCTGTACTAGCCGTCACGAAATATCGACCCTCCGGACTCAAACTTATCAATTAATTTCATAAAAATATGCCTGCCAAGTCTTCATCAGTTTTCCGGTTCCATCCCACACTCGAATTTCACCATCCGAAAAGCCTGCCACTAAACGTCAGATTATTCTTGCGTTTAGTGCCCTAAAACCAAGTCTGAGTATTCTTTCAGAAGGCTCGGTTCTGAAGGTTTTTCAATACCAAACGATCGATCGAACTGCACTCAACGATTCATCCAAAGTTCTTACCCATAACTGAATCATTTCCTCCACAATCATTCATGCCTAGAATCATGGGCCGACTCACACTCACCGATCGCATTGCTTCAGCCAAATTTCCAAGATGCGTTGATGCGCACACTTCCCCGCCATCAGTCGTCGGATGCGGGCTATGCGATCGTCTCTACAGTAATTCCTTGTCTCAGTAGATTAAGGACGATCGTCTTTTTTCTCTTCCTCTCGTCCCTACTCAATTCCCATGCGTTCGACAAGAAATTGAACTCTCTCAAAATGACCAGAGTATTGCATTATAGTTAAGGCGAAATCGATGGAGATGAAGAATGCAGTGCTGTCTAGATTGGAATCACATAAAACCTGCGGCGATCGGTTTAGTTCTTCTCACCTTAACCGCCTGTAGCGAAACCAAAATCGATCGCTGTAACCGTCTGGTCAACCTCAGCAATCGCACCACCGAAACCATTCAAAAACTTCCCAGTGAAAATCTCCAGCCTACCGATCGCTTTAAAAAAGCGGCTGAAATCCTAGAGCGATCGGCCCAAGAGCTTCAGAATCTAAAACTTCAGGATCCTAAACTCGCTGACCTGCAAGAGCAACTGACGGCCCTCTATCGTCAAGACAGCGATCATAACCAAAAACTCGCCACCGCCCAAAACGCCAAAACTCTCCGCACCGCCGCCGACCAAATCCAAAAAAATAGTATTACTCAGAAAAATCTCGTTCAAGCCGTCAATACCTACTGCCAAACTCCGGAATCCTAAGGGCCAAATCCGCATCGAATTTCCCCAAATGCGGTATATTCAAACAGGCAATCTGATGCAAGACATCCAGAGTTTGCTTGATTTGTGAATTCAGCTTTAGGGAGCCACACACATGACCCGCGCCATAATGGAAACGGACAAAGGAACCATCAATCTAGAATTGTTTGAAGCCGATGCCCCCAACACCGTGAAAAATTTTGTTGACCTCGCCAATAAAGGCTTCTACGACGGTCTAGCCTTCCACCGCGTCATCCCCAACTTCATGGTTCAAGGCGGATGCCCCAACAGCCGTGAAGGTGCAAGTGGCATGGCCGGAACAGGCGGACCCGGATACAAAATCAACTGCGAAATCAACAAAAACAAACACCTCGCAGGCACCCTGTCCATGGCCCATGCAGGCAAAAACACAGGCGGCAGTCAGTTCTTTATCTGCCATTCGCCCCAAGGCCACCTCGACGGTGTTCACACTGTTTTTGGTAAAACAGAAGATATGGACGTTGTGAATGCTATTCGTGGCAACGATCGGATTATCAAGCTGACGATCGAAGCCTAATCGCGCGATCCCCCTAAATCCCTTGTAAAGGGGGATCTAGGGGGATTGGGTCTCGCGTCCTAAGAAATCTCCCAATAGATACAGCGACCCACAAAGCACCACCCCTTCATGCTTTTTCTGGGCATCCGTCGCCGCCTGTAGCCCCTTCATTACGTCATCAAACACCCACACGCGCTCCAGATCGGACTGCACCGATTTCGCCAATTCCACCAGCTTGAGCAAATCCGCCGACTGATGGCCGGGAACGGGGACGAGATAGAGCGAATCGCCCGACCGCAGCAAGGTCTTGAACATTTCAGCGTGATCCTTCGTCGCTAACATCCCCATCACCCAATGGTTTTTGGCTCCTGAAGACTCTTGTTGATCGAGGAACGATCGCAGCACTCTAGAACTGTCGTGATTGTGCGCGCCATCGATTAAAATTTTGTGGCCGCGCCAGTTGTACCATTGCAGACGACCAGGCCACTGAGTCTTCGCGATCCCCTGGGTCAACGCCTCATTGGTTACTTCCCAACCGTCTTGCCGTAACAGCAGCACCGTGGCGATCGCCACCGCCACGTTTCCGAGCTGAACATCGCCCTGCAACGGCAACTCAAAGGTCAACGATCGGGGCACCAGCGCCACCCCCTCCTGCTCCAATTCAAATAACTCAAACCCATCGTACAAGGCCCAACCCTTCGGTAAGGCTTGACAGGGTTTAGCAAAGGTGATCGGACTAAACGCATCAAAGGCCCGTCGGGTGATCACCGACATCGCCTCCGTGGGAATTTGACCCACAATTAAGGGACAGCCAGACTTAATAATGCCCGCCTTTTCAAAGGCAATCTTCGCCAGCGTATCGCCCAGGCGTTCCACATGCTCCAGACTAATAGAGGTAATCACCGTCGCCAACGGCTCATCGATCACATTCGTCGCATCCAGCCGTCCGCCTAAACCGACCTCCACGATCGCAATATCCACCTTCTGCTGCGCCAAATAATGCCACATCGCCGCCGTCAACACCTCAAACTGCGTCGGCACTAAGGTCTCCGGTACTGCCTCCTGCACCACGCGCAACGATCGCAGCAACTCCGCTGGCGTAATGGGCACCTCATCCACACAAATGCGCTCCGTCCAACTGACTAAATGCGGCGACGTATAGCGGCCCACTCGGTAGCCCGCTGCATGAAAAATCGACGACAAATAGGCACAGACGGATCCCTTCCCATTACTCCCCGCCACATGGATCACTGGAATCTTACGCTGCGGATCCCGTAGTGCTTTCATCAACACCAGACTATTTTCCAAGCCCAAATTCACACCAAAACGCGCGTAGCTTTGCAGCAGACGATCGATCGCTTGATTCTGTAGTGATACGACGTTATCCAAAATCTCTGCCTGCTAGTACCAACGAACAGATTTCCCAGAAGCTGGGAGAACTGCCACTACAGTGTGCCGCAAAATGGACCCTTGTGCGTTTTATCCTTACCCTAACGCAGTACCCTAACGCAATTGCGATCGGTGGGGCGACTTTGTGATGTAGGGTTATATTTTCCAGAAAGTCATCAGGATTATTTAATTTAGCCAGATATTCAACCCCTATTCCAAATGGATCAAATATTGACTCAGAATAAACCCGTCACTAGGAGTGGTTTCCAGCACGCAGTCCTATTGAGCGTGGCTAGCATGAGCTTTTTCCTAGGACTCAGCAGCATCCTTGCATGGCATCTTCACCTCACGGCAATCATCCAGATGATTCCGAACACCCCGCCGACTCGCTACAACACAGGACTCGCATTTCTATTCAGTGGCATCGCCTTCTTGTTGATCCTACAGGGAGGATCGGGCAAAAAATGGGCCAATGTCTTCAGCACCTTGGTATTGCTCATCGGCGCTTTAACCCTTTCTCAATATATATTAAACATTGACTTGGGCATTGATCAACGCTTCATGCAGGACTATCTGACGCCGATCGCTTGGGAAAACGCTCACCCAGACGCGCAGCAGCCCTTTAGATCGTCAGTCCAACAGTTTTTTATTATCGTCGATCGTCCCTTGCCCGGTCGTCCCTCTCCCAATGTTGCCCTAGCCTTTACCTTAGTTGGCAGTGCGCTCCTTTGTGTGGGGAACAGTCACGATCGCCTTCGGGACAACGGCAATTCAGCAAAACGCTTATTTTGCCTGCAGAATCTCCCCATGGCGGCGGCAACCCTAGCGGCGGGGGTCATCGGTCTGACGACCGTTGTTTTACTTGGCTACCTAGCACAACTCAGCACAACGTTCATTTGGCGATATGTGACGGGGGTTTCTGTTCTGACGGCGATCGGCTTAATGGGTCTCGGCTGGGGATTGTTACTCTTGGCCCTGAGTCACCCCCGCGCACAGAAAAAGCCCAGTTGGCTTCCCCTGAGTGCAGGGTTTGGGGTCTTTATTGCCAGCCTATTTCTATGGCAAGCCCTCATGAGTTGGAGTCAAAATCTGCTGTCGAATGGATCGAATGTTGCCCCAGAGATCGAAACGATTTTGACCCCGATCGCAACTATTGTTTTGCTGGGAGGAATATTGTTGGCGCTACTGGTGACAGCAACACTGTATTTTGCGCAGGTAGCCCGATTACAGACTGACCAACTGAAACGATCGAATGAAGAGCTGGTGCGATCGGAGTCCTTGCTTCAGTCAACCCTAGAAGCGACCGCAGATGGCATCTTAGTGGTCACATCGCCTGAGCGGGAAATTAAGTATTTTAATCACCAACTCATCGACATGTGGCAGGTTCCTGAGTCCATTGTGGCGTTGATGAAACAAGGAGACAGTGTAAAATCCCTGGCCTTTGGTTTAAGTCTGCTGAAAGACCCAGAGGGATTTTTAAGGGCAACACAAACGGGAATGAACCAATTGGAACGCGAATCCTTTGATCTCGTTGAATTTAAAGATGGGCGAATTTTTGAGCGCTATTCTCGCCCCTACTGGATGAATGATGCTCGATCGGGAAGTTTACGCCAAACGATCGTCGGTAAAGTCCTCAGCTATCGTGATGTCACCGCACGTAAGCAAGCCGAAACCGCCCTGCAAGAGAGTGAGTCTCGCTTCCAGGCATTCATGAACAACAGTCCAGCGGTCGTGTTTATGAAAGATGAACAAGGTCGATATGTGTACGTGAATGAAACGCTAGAGCGATCGTTTAATGTCAAACTTGACGTTTTGTTAGGACGCACTGATTTTGATTGGCTACCGCAAGAGGTTGCCCATCGAGTGACGGAAAATGACGCCAATGTTCTCGCGACCTGTCAGACCATTCAATATCAAGAGGCCGTCCCCGCACCGGATGGCACGCTATATCACTGGCTCACCTTCAAGTTTCCGTTCCAGGATCAGGCGGGGCAGCGCTATGTTGGTGGCGTCGCCCTGGATATCACGGAGCGCAAGCAAATAGAAGACGCGCTATTTCGGGAAAAAGAACTGGCGCAAGTCACCCTAGATTCGATCGGAGATGCCGTGATCACCACTGATGCCATCGGTCAGATTCAATATCTGAATCCCATCGCTGAATCCCTGACTGGATGGCAAGAGCAGGAGGCCCAAGGCATTCCCCTCACCACCGTGTTCCAAATCTTCCACGAAACCACCCGCGTCCCCGTTGAAAACCCGATCGAAATTGCCCTTCGTGAAGACCGAATTGTGGAGTTAGCGAACCATACGATTTTGATCGCTCGGGATGGTCGGGAGATTTCGATTGATGACTCGGCGGCCCCCATTCACGATCGATCGGGTCAGATTGTCGGGGCCGTTCTGGTCTTCCATGATGTCACCCATAATCGAAAACTCTCCCGCCAGTTTTCCTGGCAGGCCAAGCATGATTCACTGACAGGATTGATTAATCGCCGGGAGTTTGAGCAGCGTCTAGAAGATGCATTGACCGTTTCTAGATTGGAAAATCAGGTTCATGCACTGTGTTATATGGATTTGGATCAATTTAAAATTGTAAATGATACCTGTGGGCATGTCGCAGGCGATGAACTGCTGCGTCAGGTGACAGTGCTACTGCAAGAACAGATCCGTAAAACCGATACGTTAGCGCGATTGGGAGGGGATGAATTTGGGGTGCTGTTGACGCAGTGCCCACTGGAACAGGCGATCGCCATTAGCAATACGCTGCGGAAAAAAGTTCAAGCCTTTCGATTTATTTGGGAGGGCAATAGTTTTACGATCGGTGTGAGTATTGGGTTAGTGGAAATCAAGGCCGACAGTGAGAGTTTGGAAAATCTTTTGATTGCGGCGGATACCGCTTGCTATGCGGCTAAAAATAATGGTCGCAATCGAGTTCATGTGTTTCAGCGAGATGATCAGGCGCTCTTGCAGCATCAAGGGGAAATGCGCTGGGTCAATCGTCTGACCAAGGCGCTGGAGGAAGATCGGTTCATTCTTCATGGAGAAGTGATGGCGGCGATCGATCCAAATCTATCCCAACAGGTGCATTACGAAGTCCTCCTGCGCCTTCAAGATGAAGATGGCAAACTCGTATCTCCCATGGCCTTTATTCCTGCGGCAGAACGGTACAACCTGATGGAGCAGATCGATCGGTGGGTGATTAACAAGATTTTTGGCAATTGGCAGACCCTTCAAACCCCACAGCAGGACATAGAACATTCAGAGCATTCAATCATTTATGCGATCAATCTTTCCGGCGCTAGTATTAATGACAATCAATTTATGGAGTTTTTATCTCAAAAATTTGACCAGTATGCGGTGCCTCCAGAATTGATTTGTTTTGAAATTACGGAGACCGTTGCGATCGCAAATTTGACCAAAGCTAGTCAGTTTATTGCTCAACTTCAGCAATTGGGCTGTCGCTTTGCCCTCGATGACTTTGGCAGTGGGATGTCGTCCTTTGCCTATCTTAAGAATTTACCTGTGAACTACCTCAAGATTGATGGGGAATTTATTAAAAATATGGTGAATGATCCCGTGGATTATGCCATGGTTGAGGCGATCAATCATATTGGTCATGTGATGGGAATTCAAACAATCGCAGAATGGGTTGAGGACGATGAAATCCTAGACCGAGTGAGGAATCTTGGAATTAACTATGCCCAAGGTTATGCCATGGGAAAAACTCGTTTTTTATGTTAAATCCTGCTCCCCTAAATCGGAAGCGACAGCGTAAAGGTACTGCCTTGGCCAAGATGACTGTCGATCGCGATCGTGCCTTGATGTAAATCAACACAGGTTTTGACCACCGCTAACCCAAGTCCCGTCCCAGCGATCGAACCAATGTTTTGACCTCGATAAAAGGGTTCATATAAATGGGGGACATCAGATTCCAGGATGCCTTGACCGCGATCGATGACTTTAAATAAAATATGTTGATCGGGCTTTGGACTGCCCAGATTACTTTCAATTGGGTCTTCTAAAATAAGCTGGATTTCACTGCCGAGATGAGAGTACTTAATCGCATTGAGTAACAGATTGCTCAAAATAAGATAAAGCAGTTTTTCATCTAGATTTCCATAGGTCTGGGACGATCGGCTAATGAACTGAATCCGATGACGATGGGAATTGGCGAGGTCAATGTCTTCCACTAGATTGAGACAAAATGAGGCCAGTTCTAACCGATCGCGCTGACAGGTGAGACTGCCTGCCTCTGCCCTGGCCAGGGTTAACGTATCATTCAGCAACTGCGTCATCGCCTTAGCAGAGCTTTGAATGCGCAGGGTATTCTTTTCCATTTTTTCGCGATCGCCCGACTGGTAACTCGACATCAGCAGTTGACTCGATCCCAAGATCACACTCAAGGGCGTCCGAAACTCATGGGAGGTCATGGAAAAAAACTGAAGCTTCAGAGCATCCAGTTCCTTTTGTTGCAATAACTTTTCCCGTTGAGCCTCACTATGACGACGTTTTGTCAGTTGCTCATGGACAATATAAAGCCCCAACGTCACCACAAAAAACGCCGACACCAACCACCAAAGCTCAATCAAAAACCGATCGCGCATTCGCTGCTGAGAGTCCTGAAGCCATCGTCGTAGTCGGGTTTCTTCTAGATTTTTCATCTCCCCTAAACGGGACTGAATTTGGGTCCTGAGTTGGACGCTAGATTTGGTAATATCGCGTTGGCGTTGATCTAAAGTGGCATTGGCTTGGTAGATGACGATCGACTCCGCGAGGAGATCCATCCGTTGGCGGACCAAGGTTTCCAGGGTATCGAGCCGTTTGGATTGTTCTAGGTCTTGGCTGACCTGTTGGCGGAGATTGAGCAGTTCTGATTCTAGGTCGTCGATGCCGCTTTGATAGCGATCGAGTTCACTCCGTTCATTGAGGAGGACATACCCCCGTCGTCCCGACTCCGCCACGGTCAAATCAGCGTAAATGCTGGTTAAATTCTGAATGATCTCGTAGGATCTTAAAATCTGACGATTACTTTCAACCAGTTGCGTTGAGTTTTGATGGGATACCCAATTGCTCCCTCCGAGCCATAGGAGTAATAGCCCTAGTCCTCCCAAAAACCATCGATACTCGGGCATCCATTTGAAATCCGATCGCCATTTCATGGGGTTGATTCCTGTTACTGTCGCTCTATCAATCTAATCTGTCTTTAAATTATGTTGACTGACATGAGAATTTTAGTGGTTGAAGACGACATTCAACTGGCCGATGTCCTAACGGATGCCCTGAGTGATCAGCAGTATGTCGTTGATCTGGCAAAGGACGGAGAATCTGCGCTGGAATGGATCAATACCTGGACCTATGACCTAGTTGTCATGGATATTACCTTGCCTAAACTCGATGGCATCAGTCTTTGTAAACGCTTGCGCGATCGGGGCCTAAGTTTGCCTATTCTCATGCTGACGGCAAGAGATACGATCGCCGATAAAATCACAGGACTGGATGCTGGAGCCGATGACTATATGGTCAAGCCCTTTGACATCCAAGAACTCATGGCCCGCGTCCGCGCCTTAATCCGTCGAGGAATGCCTGAGGCATCGGCGATCTTAACCTGGGGACAACTTCAGATCAATGCTGTGAAGCATGAAGTTCACTACGAAGGTCAAGAGTTTTTTCCCACGCCCAAGGAGTACGCACTACTAGAATTGCTGGTGAGCAATGGCAGACGAGTGATGAGCCGAGCGGGCATTATCGATCGGCTTTGGAATTTGCAAGACTCCCCCACCGAAGAAGCCGTCAAATCTCACATCAAAGCCCTCCGCTCCAAACTCAAAAGCGTCAACGCCCCCGACGATCTGATCGAAACAGTCCACGGATTGGGATATCGCATGAAGTAACCTGAATTAACCTTAACTAATGTAAATTAATCAAAATCACCCGATTTCTCCCCGATTTATGCTCGGTTTCTCCCACGCCAGAGTTTTATATTGAGGCTGTGATTTGATTCTAACCGGACGCCAAACTAATTTATTGTTCGCAATATTGGAGTGAAGTGTCGATGATCGCGCACCCACCGATCGTACCCCAGCCTGCAATGCTATGGCAGGCTTTGAAGCATTGTCATTTAGCCTATGCCTCTGGGAGTCTGAGTTTTGATGAGTATCAGGCACTTAAGAAATGCATCTTAAATGTTGGCGTACGAAGTCATTAAGGGTTACATCCAAACAACAGTCGATCTGTATAACTCGATGAGTACTTCAAAGCTCACCTGTCACCCAGTATGACAAGTGAGCTTTTTTATTTAAAATTCAAAAAAATAGCCTTTGGGCTGACGGACCCAAAGGCTCTGAAGATAGTTTCGAGTTGTAATCAGTTGCCGCGAATAGTTCTCGATTTAAAATAAGCAATGAAGCTCAAGTCGTCGAATGGACCGACCTGTTGCCAAGACTTGTTGCCAGAGGCTAGACCAAGCGAGAGTAATACTCAACCACTAGGAGTTCATTGATTTGGAGGGCGACCCACTCCCGTTCACAGAGTCCATTCACCTTACCGACAAGCTTGTTTTTGTCAAATTCAAGGTGACTGGGCAGGTTGGACAAACCAGGGTATTGAAGGTTTGCTTCCACCAGTTTTTTGGAGGCTTCGCGACCACGGACGGTGATCTCTTCGCCGGGACGGCATTGGTAGGAGGCGATATCCACCACACCACCGTTGACCGTAATGTGACCATGATTGACCAACTGACGAGCGCCGGGGATCGTTGGAGCCATGCCCATACGGAACACAGTGTTATCCAAACGCATCTCAAGCAGTTGCAGTAGGACGAGTCCGGTCGAACCCGCAGCACGACGGGCTTTTTGGACGTAGCGACGCAGTTGCTTTTCGCTCAGACCATAGTTGAAGCGGAGTTTTTGCTTCTCTTCTAGACGGACGCAGTACTCAGATTTTTTCTTGCGGGCTTGACCATGCTGTCCGGGCGGATAGGCACGGCGGGCAGACTTACGAGTAAGTCCTGGCAAGTCGCCGAGGCGACGGGTAACTCTGAGACGCGGACCACGATAACGCGACATGATTAAATTTCCTTGATACTCGAAAATAATTCAGGCTTCTAACTATATCGTGATTTTGTGCATCACGGCACAGCAATTTCTAAAATAGTCTGGAAAACCTTACTCATTCATTTCCTTATAGGTGGCGACGGCAGATGGCGAGATGCGGTTGAGATGGCGGAAGATCCAGTATTTGAAAATCGTGTCTAAGATCACCGGGAAGGTGGCGATGAAGAGTGAGATATAGCTGCGGTTGGGGGCGAGGCCGAGGTGATCGGCGACGCCTTCGAGCAGGACTTCCCAGCCATGGGGGGAGTGAAAGCCGACAAAAATATCAGTAAAAAGAATAATAATGAAGGCTTTGGCACTGTCACTCAGTCCATAGGTGAGTTCGTCCATGAAGCCTGTGACGATTTTCATTTCCCGCTTACCGTTGACCAGGATGATCGAAAATGCGACGACTCCGGCAAGGTCTGCAATCCAGTTCTTAACGGCGCTGGCGCTGCGCTGGGAGAATTCCTTGGCGAGGAGATTGACTTTGTTGCGAACTTTTTCTTCGCGGATTTCTGGGCTGAGAACCTCTTGACCGATCGCCTCCTTCAAAATGTTCTCAAATTTCAGCCGCTCTTCGTATTGGGCTAGGGATCTGAGGGCTGTTTCGGTCATTTCGCCGTTGAGAAAGATTTTGGTCGGGTTGACGATCGCAAACTGCCTTTGAATGAATTGCCCCGGCAAGAAGCGATCGGTGAGGACAAAGTTGCGCACCGAGAGCTGGACCAAAATCGGCACGGCGATCAAGGTAAGAATAAACCGCACGGCAATTTTGCTGCGCATTCGGCGAGCTTGAAAGTCCTGCACGGCATCTCTTGCGCCATCGGGATCGAGGTCTCGCCGAAGTCGATTAATCGTGCTGAGAATCGATCGGGGCAAAATCCCCGCGCTGTCGGTCATGGTCTCGATTTTCCCGAGGGCATTCGGTGGGGCTTGCCGATTGGCCGCCTCAAATTCCCGATCGCGATTGCCTTCGATGATCCCCTGTGAGGTAAAGGATGGCGCAACCGCGCTGTTTTTAGGCGGGACCGTAATCATGGCCTGGGACAGAAAAATCTCCCGATCGGATTGATAGCGATCGAGGACTTGGTCAATTAATTTGAGCTTTTCCAGTTGGACTAAGGTGCGATCGTTAGCACTGCGAAGATGGCTTGGATCCGATTTGTTGGCATCCATCTGTGGTGAATCTAGATGTCGGGATGCCTTGGGGTTGGTAAAGTTCACGGTCTGGCGACTACTGCGAAACTCCGTAAGGCGAAGGCGAAGCTCTTTTAAGTGACGATTGAGTTCGGCTTCAAAGTAGGCAAACGAGGCGGGTCCTAGATTATTGCCATTTTGTAGCTCAATCTTCTGACTCCGAAAATGCTCATTTTCAAGGGACTGAATCATCAAGGCCGCATCATAGGAGCGATCGAGGGCGCGATCGGGCGTTGTCAGGTACCAGCGCTCTGCACGCTGTAAGTATCCCGTCAGAGAAGACCAAGGTGAAGTTGTCATAGCGTGCAGGCAGTTACAAATACTAAAATTGGATTTGAAGAGGGTGATGCGCTAGAGCGTGATTTTACAAAAAAGTCAATCTATCTAAGGAGTTATAAGATGGCTCTAATTGTGTTTCAAATTATACTAGAACTGTAGGGAAAGCTCATCTCTTCAAGTCTGCATTATGATCCAACGACCTCGAAATTAACTCGAAATCAAAACGATATGACGTTAAGACTATGTTAAGAAGAATGCCGTCGCCGATACGCCCTCAGTGGATTGTTGGACCCAGTCTCAGCGGCAAAACGCAGCATCTTCTGACCGCCTTTCAAAACTGGGGGGTGGATGGGATGGAGGGGGCGATCTATCCAAAGGCACTGGTGTTGAGTGCGATCGGGGATAATCGACTGGTGTTGAGCGATCGGCTGATGGCACTGACCCAATCCAAAATTCCGTTTCGGGCTACGACGCCGCTGGGATTTTTTGAGGAGGAAGTGCTGCTGTTTTGGCCGTTATTGGTCAAAAAACTGGAGCGGGCGGCGCAGTTTCCGGTGCGACTCAGACCGGAGAATGAACAGGAATTAGCGGCTAGAGTGTGGCGATCGCAGCTCGACGAAGCCGTTGGCAAAACGGGGATCCAAGCCCAAACCTTGGTGCGACGACTGCTGGATATTTATCAGCTTGCCGCCTTTTCAGAAACGAATTTGGAGGATGTGGCGACGATTTTGCATCAGGGCTTGGGAGAGCCTTCGGTGGAGTTGGTGCTGGCACCGGACGTCATAGCAGAGATGTTAATGACTTGGCGATCGTGGTGTCTCGATCGGGGGTTTCTCAACTATGGCATTTTGACAGAACTCTATGGTCAGCACCTATTGCCGGATCCCCATTATCAATTGCAATTGCCCTACCGAATCCAAGCCATTTTTGCGGATGATGTGGATGAATATCCGCCTGTGATGCGATCGGTGTTTCAGCAAGTTTTGACCTACAGCACAGCGGTGGTTTGTACCTTCAATCCTGGGGGTGGGATTCGATTGGGATTGGGGGCGGACCCGATCGTGATGGAAGAGATGGCGCAGGATTGGGAAACGGTGCAATTAAGACCGAAATCTGATTGTTGCTTTGCCGTTGCGGGTGAGGAGATGTTAAATCTGATCACAACACCTTTGTTTTTGCCACCACCCATTCCCGACTGTATTCAAACCCTGCAAACCAATACCCGAGCGCAATTATTACGACAAACGGCAACGATGGTGATTGAGTCGATTCAATCCGGTGAAGTCCGCGCTCAAGACATTGCGATCGTCGCCCCAGGCTTTGATCCGATTTCCCGCTACGCCTTAACCCAAATGCTCACAGGCCAAGGCATTCGAGTCAATAACTTAAACGAACAACGGCCTTTGACTTCAGTGCCGATCGTCCGATCGCTGTTAATCTTATTAACCTTGATCTATCCCTATTTAGGCCGATTGGTTAAACCCGATGGTATCGCTGAAATGCTCGTGGTGTTAAGTCCGCAGATTGATTCAGTGCGATCGGGTTTACTCGTCGATCATTGTTTTGAGCCGCATCCCGATCGTCCTCGTTTACTGTCCAGTCAAGTGTTTCCCCGATGGGATCGATTGGGCTATGACGGGATGAATGCTTACGAAGATCTGATTGCGTGGATTGCCATGCAGCAGGAGCAATTGGAGGCGAGATTAATTGCCAATCCCATTGTGTTACTCGATCGGGCCATTCAAAAATTTTTCCAAGGCGGCGCACATTTGCCCTTTGAACAAATCTCAAGTTTGCGAGAATTGCTCGACACGGCGCAGCATTATTGGGAAGTGGACCAGCGCTTAAACCAATCAGAACAAGAATCCAAACCCCAAAGCATGACCGTGCGATCGTTCATTCAATTGCTCCGATCGGGCGCGGTCAATGCCAATCCCTATCCCGTACAGGCGATCGGCCAAGCACGGGATGCCGTGACGATCGCAACGGTGTTTCAATATCGTCTCAATCGGGAGTCGCACCGTTGGCAGTTTTGGTTTGATGCCGGGGGTGGGCGTTGGCTGACGGGAGTGGATGCGCTGTTTGCTTCGCCGTTGTTTTTACAGGGGTGGTCAGGTCGTCAGTGGGGACCGATGGATACGCAGGCGATGCATGAGCGACGATTGGAACGGATTGTGCGGGATTTGTTAGAACGATCGGGCGATCGGGTGATTTTGTGTCACAGCGATTTGGCGACGAGTGGTCAAGAACAGCTTGGGCCGTTGTTGTCGATTGTGAATGGTTCGATTCCCGTAATAAATCACCCAGTAAATGCTTGAACAGTGACTGATGATTATTGAAGACGATCGATGTTAGACTGGAGCCGATCGTCTGAGACCACTACTATGACTGAATTTCGAGATGACTATGACCTACCATGGAAGGATATTATAGAAGCCTATTTCGAGGCGTTTATGCAGTTCTTCTTTCCTGAAATCCATGCAGAAATTGATTGGTCGCGGAGTTATGAATTTCTCGATCAGGAACTCAGCCAAGTGGTCCGTGATGCGGAATTGGGAAAACGAGTGGTGGATAAACTCGTTAAAGTCTGGACTCGATCGGGTGTTGAAACCTGGGTACTTCTCAATATCGAAGTTCAAAGCCAAGAGGAATCAAATTTTAGCGCTCGCATCTTTACTCATTATTACCGTTTGCGTGATTGCTACAACGTGCCGATCGTCAATCTTGTCATTCTCGGTGATGAACGCGCAAACTGGCGACCTAGACTGTTCCGATCGGCTCAGTGGGGTTGTGAAGTGGATTTCCGGTTTCCGATCGTCAAGCTTCTCGATTACGAATCTCGTTGGGCAGAACTTGAAGCCGAGCCGAACCCCTTTGCGATTGTGGTTATGGCTCATCTGAAGACCAAAGAAACGAAAAAAGATCTCCAGTCTCGCAAGGAATGGAAGTTTCGGTTAACGAGGATGCTTTACGAGCGAGACTATCAGCGACAGGATATAATGAATCTGTTCCGGTTCCTCGACTGGATCCTTGAACTACCAGACGGGCTGAAGCAAGAATTCAAGGCTGACCTTAAACGTTACGAACAGGAGAAACAAATGCCTTATATTACTTCGATCGAACGCATGGGGATTGAAGAGGGACGAAAAGAGGGACGAAAAGAAGGACGAGAAGAAGGGCAACGATCGATGCTCCTCCGTCAGTTGAATCGAAAGATTGGGGCAGTGCCAGACGGGCCGACCGCTCAAATCGCTCAACTCTCAACAGACCAGTTGGACGAGTTGGCTGAAGCTTTATTAGATTTTACGCAGTTAGATGATTTAGTTCAGTGGTTGGAAGCCGATGGTCTCTGACCGACCTTCGGTCATCGGTAATACCTTGGCAGACGGTAGCGATCGTGACTCGTTTGACCACTTGCTTGAGAATGGCTCCTTGTTGCGATCGGATTTCAACCGACAAGTCGTAATTACCATCGGCTAATTCTTGCGACGTGACGGACCATTGACCATTACTAGCCGCGATCGTACTTCCCACAATTTG
>JAAFJU010000245.1 GCA_013298165.1 Synechococcales cyanobacterium bin31.maxbin.ball.101
GGTTCTGGTTCTCAACGCCTCCTACGAACCGCTAAATCTCACGAGCTGGCGGAGAGCCGTTGTTTTATTAATCAAAGGAAAAGCTGAACAGCTTGAAGGGGTGGGCGATCGCGTCCTCTATGCCGACCTGCCCATGCCCTCCGTCATCCGCCTGCGCCAATACGTCCGCATTCCCTACAACGAAGTCCCCCTCACCCGCCGAAACCTTCTCCACCGCGACGGTGGCACCTGTCAGTACTGTGGCAATTCGGGCGAACTGATGACCTTGGACCATGTCATCCCCCGATCGCGCGGTGGCAAAGATGTCTGGGAAAACGTGGTCATTGCCTGCGGTCGCTGCAACACCAAAAAAGGAAACCGCACCCCCAAAGAAGCCGGAATGCCCCTCGCAAAACCACCCCACCGCCCCCACAGCAGTCTCTTCTACGAAGTCTCCCGCCACCTCAAGACAGGAACCCATCAAGAATGGCGAAAATATGTAATTGGTGCCTAGGCTACAGATTTGGCTACATATTGGTAGGAATTGCGGGATAATGGAGAGCCTGCTTCACGAGACCTCTAGGCTCCCTTCATGACGATCGCATCCCCCAACACCCCCGAAAAAGCCAACGACTGGCGCTTATTTCTAAAGCTCGCCCCCTACGCCAGACGCAACGCCCGCATTATCATTGTTGCGATCGGCCTATTGATTCCCGCTGCCCTCGCTCGTGCGGTGCAGCCGCTGATCGTCGGTCAAGTGATTTCGCTTTTGCGGCGGGAAGATTCCACCTGGGCCTTTTTGAAAACCATGTCGATCGCAGATGGTCTAAACACGATCGCATTGCTGCTCTTTGCCACTATGGTTGCACGGGTGATCTGCGACTCCACCCAAGGCTTTCTAGTGCAACGATCGGGGCAACGGATTACGGCAGATATTCGTAGTGACTTATTTACCCACGTCACGTCATTAGCCGTGCGGTTTTTCGATCGGACGCCTGTGGGGAAACTGATTACGCGCTTGACGAGTGATGTGGATGCCTTGGGAGAGGTTTTCTCGACGGGGGCGATCGGTATCATTGGGGATTTGGTCTTGATGCTGGCGATCACGGTTTTGATGTTTATCAAACAATGGCAACTGGCTTCTCTATTGTTGATGATGTTAATTCCGACTGCATTGGTGGTGGTCTATTGGCAAAAACGCTATCGCCAAGCCAACTACGATGCCCGTGAAGAACTCGGGAGTCTAAACTCCATGCTGCAAGAAAACATTCTCGGTGTAGGGGTTGTTCAATTGTTTCGTCGGGAACGGCTGAATAGTGAACAGTTTTTCAAAACCAATCGCAAATACATTGAGGAAGTAGACGCCACGATTTTCTATGACTCCGCTGTATCTGCGACCCTAGAGTGGGTGTCCTTAGTGGCGATCGCAGGTGTCCTTGCGATCGGTGGCGGTTTTGTCCTGGGTAATTCCTTAGATTTTGGCACCCTATCTGCATTCATCCTATTTGCCCAAACCTTGTTTGATCCGTTGCGACAATTTGCAGAAAAATTCACGGCCATTCAAGCGGGATTTACGGCGATCGAACGCATTGCCGATGTCATGGATGAACCGATCGAAATCCGGGACAGAATCACCACCCAAGCCCTTCCGACCTTCGACTCCAGCACCATGGGCGAAATCCGGTTTGAACATGTCACCTTTGGTTATAAACCAGGTGAATATGTCATTCACGATTTGGACTTTACGATCCGATCGGGCGAAAAGGTTGCATTAGTAGGCCCGACAGGCGCGGGCAAAAGTTCAATCATTCGTCTCTTAAGTCGTCTGTACGATCCTCAAGAAGGCCGCATTTTGCTAGACGGCATTGATATTCGTGACTTACCCCAAGCCGAACTGCGCAAACGCATTGGCATTATTTTGCAAGATGGTTTCATCTTCGCCGGAGACGTGAAAGGCAACATCACCCTCGGCGAAACCTATCCCATGGAAGAAATCCAAGCCGCCGCTGACAAAACCAATGTTTCAAAACTGATCGAACAATTGCCCCAAGGCTACAACACCCAATTGCGAGAACGCGGCACGAACCTTTCGGGTGGTCAAAAGCAATTGATTGCCTTTGCTCGGGCTGCCATTCGCGATCCAAAGATTTTGGTCTTAGATGAGGCCACGTCGAGTTTGGATGTGGGGACTGAGGCTCAGATCCAAGAAGCATTGGAACATATGCTGGAAAATCGTACGGCGATTATTATTGCTCACCGTCTGAGTACCATTCGCAATGTCGATCGTATCCTCGTCCTCAAGCGCGGCGAACTGGTCGAGTCTGGGAGTCATGATGATCTGTTAGCCCAAGATGGACTTTACGCGGGTCTGTACAAGCTACAAATGCTGGGTCAATAATTGTGGCGATCGGTCTCTCTCTTATAAGTTGTGGGTATTTTAGATTGGGGTTCAATCATCGGGGGAATGACCGGGCGAATGAATTCGCGTCTACACAAACGAAGTCCGCCCCATGCGGACTAAGAAACAGGAAGGGGTCGGATGAGAACGAGTTTTACGCAGATGTGCATTGTGTTTGGGCGACTTGGAATCGGGAGCCATTGATTACGCAGGAGATTCAGGGGATGGTTTATGGGGCGATCGTGCATCAATGTGAGGCGTTGAAATGTACGGTGATTGCGATTGGTGGGATTGAGGATCATGTTCATCTTTTAGTGGGGTTTCCGCCGACGTTGGCAGTTTCGGAGTTAGTGAAGAAAGTTAAGGGGACGTCTTCGCATTTGACGCTTCGCGAACGCAGCAACACAGACGAAACCCACCTTCGTGGGTTAAATTTATTGGTTTTAGTCCGCGACGGCGGACTTTGTTTGTGTAGACGTGAATTCATTCGCCCAGTATTTCCGAGACAATCGATCGATCGCCCCACCCGCCACAAGTCCCTATTTCACTGCCGTCTCCACCCGCCATCCCAATCGCGTCGGTTGCTCATACACCCGCGCCAACGTCTGCAAATCCCGAGATGAAATCAACGGCGGATTCTTCACCTGAGAAAAATACATACTATCCTCCGGACTTGGACTGTGCCCCCAAAGCCCGATCGCATGACCGATCTCATGCCGAGCCACGGACAACAGCACGCCATCCGCCTGCCCCGGCGCAAGCTCTACCGTCATGCGATGTTTCAACAATTGCGTCACAGGTTCAACAAACACCTCATAGTGTGCTTGGCCCGATCGGAAGCGAGGTAAAGCTCCCGTTTTGGGATCGGGCTTTAACCCAAGGCGTTTGGCCTCGATGCGAATGTCCGCCGTCTCGGGTGTCGAAACGATCGCCAAGGGAAAATATCGCCGCCATTCCTCGATCGCCGCCTTCACCTGCCGTTGCCAGCGCTCATCCCCTGACGCATCGATTGCTACCTTCACCGGAAACTCTGACCACACCAAATAGCCCACGGACTTGCGATCGATCTGATCAAAATAATCGCCAGAACCTGGACTCAACCGCTGCACCGCCTGGATCAAAATCGCAGGAACCGGATGGGCCTTCAAGGGAGGAGCCATGGATGCCAAACTCAACCTGGCTGTTACAAATAACGCGCACAAAAAAACGATCGCCAATCCTAGCGATCGTCCCATTGTTCGCCCAAACAGAGCTTTGGGTCGAGTCGTCGTCATGCTTTAAGACGGCTCAGAACGATCGTCAGGCCCATAAAGACTGAAAATAACGTCCAAGTCACCCGGTTCAGCGTCACTTCAGCACTTTTCGCACTGCTAAAAAGCTGAGCTTGACCACCCAGCCCACCCAGGCCATCGCCCTTCGGGCTGTGCAGCAGCACCAAAATCGTCAGACCCGACGCTGCCACCATCCAGATGACCTTCAATACAGCCGTAATATCCACAACTACAATGCTCCAAAATTCTTTCTTAAATCATAACCTAAGTTCCTAACCTCACAGGCGTTCGATTGGCCCGCACATCGAAACTTGCGGCTTGGATCATCGTTCGTCCTGTCATTTCCTCAGGTTGCTGAATTCTGAGAATATCCAAAATCGTCGGTGCAATGTCCGAAAGACGGCCATCGTCTCGCAGTTTTACATCCGTGCCGTGACCTGGAATCTTCGCGCCTTCCCCTTCCATCAAAATAAAAGGAACCAGATTGCTAGTATGGGCCGTCCAAGGATTGCCCTGCTCATCCCACATTTGCTCAGCATTGCCATGATCCGCCGTGATCAGAGCCGTTCCTCGGGCACGTCCGATCGCATTGACCAACCGTCCGAGGCATTCATCCACGACTTCCAGGGCTTTCACCGTGGGATTCATCAGACCCGTGTGGCCTAGCATGTCGGGGTTGGCGTAGTTGACGACGATGAGGGAATATTGACCCGTGCCGATCGCCCGAATCACACCCTTTGTCACCTCGCGCGCGGACATCGCAGGTTCGAGATCGTAGGTTGCCACCATGGGACTGTTGACTAATTCCCGATCTTCTCCAGGAAACGGCTCTTCTAAGCCGCCATTGAAGAAATAGGTTACATGGGCGTACTTCTCAGTCTCTGCCGTGCGGAGTTGCTTGAGTCCGTTTTTAGAAATCACTTCGCCAAGAATGTTATTCAGGCTGATGGCTTCGTAGGCGACCAGGACATTGAGCCTAGGGTCGTACTGGGTCATCGTGGCAAAGGTCAAGGATTTCAGCAACGATCGCGCAAATCCGGTAAACTCCGGATCCACAAACGCTTGAGTTAACTGACGAGAGCGATCGGGTCTGAAGTTAAAGAAAATCACCCCATCCCCAGCTTCCACAGCTCCCGGAGCAAGGCGAGTGGGTGGAATGAACTCGTCATTTTTGCCGTCGTCATAGAACGCCTGCAAGGTCGCCACGGCATCCTGTCCTGTGCCGGAGCCTTCGTCCGTCATCACGTCATAGGCCAGCTTAATGCGATCCCAGCGATTATCCCGATCCATCGCAAAATATCGACCACTCACCGTCACAATGCGTCCGATCCCAATGCGATCGATCATCTCTTGGAGCTTGGTCAGGGCTTCATGACCGCCACGGGGGA
>JAAFJU010000098.1 GCA_013298165.1 Synechococcales cyanobacterium bin31.maxbin.ball.101
TCGTAGATAGGGTTGAAAACAGGTATCGAGTTACGCACCTACCAAGAGCTTGACCGATCGCAGGAGTTCATCGGGATCAACGGGTTTGACAATGTAAGACGAAGCCCCTTGTTTCATGCCCCAAAACCGATCCATTTCACCCCCTTTTGTAGAGCAAAGAATCACCGGAATCTGGGCGGTATTCGGCGCTTGTTTCAATTCGCGACAAAATTCAAATCCACTGATTCCTGGCAATACGACATCCAATACGATCGCATCAGGCTGCTGGGTGGTTAGTTTTGTTTTGGCATCTTCACCACTGGAAGCTTCAATGGTATTAAATCCAGCCTGCCGCAAAATTGAAGTGATCAACTCCATTTGGGTGCGGGTATCGTCAACGATCAGAATGGTTTTCATAGGGCAGTTAAGGCAAACAACTACGTTTATTTAAAAAATTCGTAACCGTAACCTTGATTAGCCTCAAAGCAGTTGAGGCTTAGGCATGGATTGTTCATTAATCAGGCGAGCGATCGTCGCGAGGAGCTTGTCTGGCTCCGGTGGTTTTGATAAAAACTCTGAGGAACCAACTTGCTTTGCCCGCATCCGATCGACCACCTTATCTCTAGAGGTCAAAATCACGATCGGTGTGCGCTGAAAGATGGTCGTCTTTCTCAAGAAGTTACAAAGCTCATAGCCATTCGTACTGGGCATTACCAAGTCCAACAAAATCAAATCGGGCTTGTGGGATAGAAGCATGGCAATGCCATGAAGTGGATCATTGATTGCGAGGACTTCATAGCCCTGGGGTTCTAAGATGTCCTTCAAAAGGCTAATAATCAAAGGCGAGTCGTCAATGCAGGCAATCAGTTTTTTAGGCGCTTGGGGAACGACTTTGACGGCGACTTCGGGGATGACAGCAGGCGCGAGTGGAGGAATCTCATCGCTAACCGTCCCCAGCGTGATGGCTCCTTGACGGATCAGGGGCAGTAACGATCGCATGACCCCCGGAAGCGGCTTTTTCAATTGAAGAGCGATGTCCCAAAGGGTGAGTTTGCCTCGCATTAAGCGCGTCAGCGTTTTGTAAGTGCCTTCGTTGACTTTGCTTTGTAGCAGTTCTGAATTGCGAATGATGGGGGCAAGGTCTGGTGAAAAGTCTCGGAGGAGTTCTTGCAGGGATCCAAGTCCTTGGTTACGCCACTGTTCGCGCAGTTGAAGGGAATCCTGGATGACTTGCTCAACGGATAGGAAGGTGGCTTGCTCGACCAGTTGAACCCCTGCGGTCCAGGTATTGTCGATCGTTTGGCGTTCGATGAAGGTAAAAAAGACTTCTTGGACAATGGTTTGGACGACGCTGCGGGCTTGGGTTGCGCTGATTTTTCCCGCCGCTACGGCCTGATGAAGAATATCGGCTTCCCAGACATCACCGATCGCTCGATATTGCGTCTGCCAGCCCGGTTCAAAGAATTCTGGACAATGGGCGCGCATGGCTCGGAACCAACGCCGCACAGGATGATGGCCGCCAGTGGCGTAGGCCAAGCGTCCCATGTAGAGGAAAATCCGCCAAGGGGAGGTTTGTTGATGATCGAGCGTGAGGGTGAGTTCACCAGTGGCTCGCTGCTGCTGTAACGTCATGAGTTTCAGCATCAACTGACTCATTACGGTGATATCCGAAGCCATCGCTAAAACTACTCCTAGAGGGGATGCCCCTAGAATGCACAGCCTTACAGGTCCCTACACAGCGTTCCGGATAAAATCAGGAATTCTCATCGATCTGGGCCAATATGGCTCAAAATCCTGACTGTATCAGGCTCAAGGTTCCGCTCTTTCCCGGATCTCGATTGGGCATTCATTCGCTATCAAGCGGGAATTACGGATTGCAAGCTGGGATCAAGATTTTACGATCGCGCCGAAGTCGGCGAGGATGCGGCCTTGATTTCTGAGGATACTGAGAAGATTCAGGCGATTTTGTTGGATGGCGGGGTTGGGGTCCATGACGAGGACGCTGTCTTCACCATCGAAGAAACTGGTGAGCTGGGGGGCGATAGCACTGAGAGCGGCGATCGAGGCCGTATAGTCTCGATTGGGTTCGGTCCCGAGTTGTGAGAGGGCCGCGAAGAAACTGCGCTCGGAGTCTTTTTCAAAGAGGTCTGGGTTGACGACGGCGCTGACATCCAGGGCATCGGTTCCTAGGTTTCCCTTGACAGCGAGTTTTGAGGCGCGGTTGATCACGGCGTAGATGCTGGCGAGGCGACCGTCGTTACGAATACTTTGAAGGAAGCTGGCCCGATCGCGCACATCCAACAGGTTTTGCAGGGCGCGATCGGCGTATTCTGCATCACTTTCACCCAAGACCGCATTGACTAAGTCGTAGTCGATGGATTGTTCGTCTTTCAACAGGGTTTGAATCCGCAGCAAGAAGAATTCTTTGAATTGCTGGGTCAGGGCGTCGGGTTTTAGTTTCATGACGCTGGAATGCTGAGCGGCAAAAATTGGGACGAGCTGTTCGATTAGTTTCAGCAGGTCAATGGGAAGGTTTGCGGCCCAGGTGATGTTGAGAATGGCGTTAGCCGCGCGACGCAGGGCAAAGGGATCGGAGGATCCGGTGGGAATCATGCCGAGGCTGAAAATGCTGATGAGGGTGTCGAGCCGATCGCTCAAGCCCACCACTTGTCCCGCGAGGGTTTGGGGTAACTCGTCGCCTGCACCTTTGGGTAGGTAGTGCTCCATGATGGCGATCGCAATGGTTTCACTTTCGCCGCTGTGACGGGCATATTTTTCACCCATGACACCTTGCAGATCGGGGAATTCGCCCACCATTTGGGTGACGAGGTCGGCTTTACACAATAGGGCTGCGCGGCTGATTTCAGTGCGGGTGGCGGAGTCGAGATTGAGTTGTGCGGTGATTTGCTCGGCGACGGCGACGATGCGATCGGCTTTTTGACGCACGGATCCCAGGGATGCCTGGAACATCAAGGTTTCCAGCTTGGGTAAAAAGGTTTCTAGAGAGGCGGTGCGATCGGCATCAAAGAAAAATTTCCCGTCAGACAATCTGGCTCGAATGACGCGCTGGTTTCCACTAGCAATGATGTCGGCTTTGGCCGGATCGCCGTTGGAGATCGTAATAAAGTAGGGCAGGATATCCTTCGATTGGGCCGTCTTTCTCACGGGGAAGTAGCGCTGATGGCTTTCCATTTCGGTCACAGCAACTTCAGCGGGAAGCTCCAAAAATTCGGTGTCAAATTGGCCCACGACCACAGAGGGATATTCGACGAGATTCACCACTTCTTCAAGCAGGTCGGGGTTGATGGTGGTGACGCCGCCTAGTTTTTCACCTGCTGCGGTGGCTTCACGGACGATCAGGGCGCGGCGACGATCGGGTTCGACTTCGACAAAGGCATTCCGCAAAGTTTCAGCGTAGGCTTGGGCGGTGGGGATCGAGACGGGTGCGGGGTGCAGGACTCGATGGCCGGAGGAGATGCGATCGCTCTGGTAAACCGATTCTGCACCATTGCTGAAGGTGATGGGCAAAATGGCATCATCCACGAGGGCCACCAGCCAGCGCAAGGGCCGCGAAAACTTCAGATCGCCATCCCCCCAGCGCATCAGACGCTTGCCCTCTAGCCCGGTAATCCAGCTTGGAATCAATGCCGTGAGCAAATCCGCTAAGGGCTGTCCCGCTTTTCGCTTCGTTACAAAAATAAAATCGCCCTTATCGGTCGATCGGGTTTCAAAATCGGCCACCGTGACGCCCTGCTTCGCAGCAAAGCCTTGAGCGGCCTTGGTAGGTTCGCCATCTTTAAAGGCGGCTTGAAGACTGGGTCCTTTCACTTCTTCAGTCTGGTCCGCCTGCATCGCAGGTAGCCCCGTGACCAGCACCGCCAGGCGTCGCGGTGTCGCAAAAAACTCGATGCCTTCGGGTTGTAACTGAAGTTCAGTAAAACTCTTGGGAATCGTCGATCGCCACTGTTTCAGGGCATCGGCGACAAACGCAGCGGGGAGTTCTTCAGTTCCAACTTCCAACAAAAAGGACGGCATAGTCTTAAGTACACGCAGAGCGGCTAGGCATTGACCTGGATCAGTGTACCGCGTTCTTGGGATGCTACACCGCGATTCCCCGCTAGCTGCGATTGAGATTAAAGGAGATCTCTTCCTTGATTTCGGCGTAGTCGATATGACTACTCGCTTTCACATCCGGCTTGACTAGACGGTTGAGGACTTCGGGGTGCAGAGCATCTAGGTTGCGATAGCCGTTGCTGAGAAAGAAGAAGAATTCAGTGTTGCCCACTCGCAGAAAATCACCATCTTTCAGACTGGCTCGATTTTCCAAACGTTCACCGTTGATATAGGAGCCGTTCATGCTGTTCAAGTCCAGGAGATGAAAGCCTGAGTTGCGGACATACATTAAGACGGAGTGGTGGCGGGAGAGCATCCGATCGCGCAGCGGAATCGCCGCATCGCGGTTTCGGCCTATGCTCCAGGTCATTTGGGGTTGGAAGAGGGTGCTGGAGGTGCGATCGCAGAGGTTGGTAATAATGTAGGCTTGCTGACCTCGAATCACGCCTTGAACGTAGCGGGGCTGTGCTTTTTGAGCATCGAGATGAATGTGACGATCGGACTTGCTAGATTCTGCGCTGCTGTTGTGGGCGGCGGTGGTCCCGGTTTGGGGGGTTGCGTGGACTCGAAATTGGGAGGATTGGTAGGCGGGCGTTTCTTCCATGACGGAAGTTTCTTTGGGATTAATCAGACTTTCATCAGACCATAGGGCCGGATCGATCGGCAATTGGGGAGCGTGCTCTTCCCAATTGATATCCAGCAATTCAGTTTTATTTTGAAGAGAGTTAAGATCTAGATTCATTGGGAGAGACGCTCACGCTTGGGTAGTTGCTAGCCGTTATTTCGATTTGCACGTCGAATACGGCGCTTAATCGAGGGACTAGGGCTGATTTAAGCCGCAGCACTGCGACGCTAGAGTGCCCGATTGTTGCGATCGAAGTAACGTTTCCACCGTAAACCTCTTAAAATAGAGATCTGGGTTTAATTTTTTCGGTTTAGGCATGGCTCGACCTTCTCTCGCTCAATCCTCTGGATCTGCTAGGTTTCCGCAACGACTCGATCGGGCTGCTTTGGCGCTGCAGCTTGTATTGACTGTGGCGATCGGGGTGCTGCTCATGCTGGGGATACGGGGTAAGCCGCAGGTGCGATCGTTCAACTGGGCCGATCGTCAAGTGGGGGCGGTGGATACGGCGCTGACCTTGAGCTTTAATCGACCGATGGATTTGAATAGCGTGGAGAAAAATCTTGAGTTTTTCACCCGCGACAAAAATGACTACAAGCCCACTGAGGTCCCAGGGCGCAGCAGTTGGTCCGGGCGAAAGCTCTTCTATACCCTCGATCGGCCGTTGCCCTATGGCCAGAGCTTTCAGGTGCGCTTAGAGGGCGGGCAAGATCGGTTTCGATCGGGGGATTATCACGAGAAGATGGAGCCGTTTGAGGCGTCGTTTAAGACTCGCGATCGGAGTTTTGCCTACATCGGTGCGGAGGGCGATGAGGCTGGAAGACTGATCCTGTTTAATCTGACCCAAAACCAAAAACTGGTGCTGACGCCATCGAATCTTCAGGTTTTTGACTTTAGGGCTTATCCCTTGGGCGATCGGATTTTATTTTCAGCCAGTACCAAATCGGGAACGGCGGCTCCTTCTCTGATTGAGCAGGAGTTGTATAGCGTGACGACGGGCTTGCAGATGCGGACGCCCAGTGACGATGTGCCGATTACTGCAAATTCCGGTCAAGTGACGAAGGTTTTGGACAATAAAGCGTATCAGCTTCTGAAGTTTGACCTTGCGAGCGATGGTAAGACGGCGGTGGTCCAGCGGGTCGATCGCAGGGACAGTACGAAGGCGGCTCCTTGGGTGGTGCGCTTGAGTACGGAGCAGCAGCCGGAGGCATTGAAGTTCGATAAGCCTACGGGGGATTTTTTGATTACGCCCGATAGTCAGGCGCTGGTGGTGGCCCAAGGACAGGGACTGGCGGTGGTGGATCTGAATCAAAATAAAGATGAAAAAAGTCCGCCGCTGGCCTTTTTGCCGAAGTTTGGCAATGTGCTGGGAATGAGTTCGGATGGTAGTACGGCGGCGATGGTGAAGTTCAACTCGGATTACACCCGATCGCTCTACCTCGTGACCAATCAAGGCACCGAAAAGGAAATTTTTAAAACCACTGGATCCGTCCTTAAAGCCCAGTTTTCTGCCAATCGTCGCCTGCTGTTCTGTATGCTGACGGAGTTGGTGGGTGGGGATCAGTATAAGGAGCAGCCCTATCTAGCGGCGATCGACTGGGGCGCGATTCAGACGGGGAAGGATCCGAAGAGTGCGTTTTACCCGCTGTTGAAGCTGTCTGACCAGCCGCGAGATGTGCAGATGAGCCTGTCGCCGGATAATGTGGCGATTTTGATTGACCAGCGGGTGGCGGCGGTGACGACGGATGGCAAGCCCGCACAGACCAGTCAGCTCTGGATTGTGCCTTTGGGAGAGGACTTGAGTAAGCCGATCGCCCCGGTGGATCTGAACTTTCCGGGTGTTTTGCCCCGATGGATGCCCTAGGCCCATGACTTTGGATATGAATTATGTGTGAATTCGGGCAAGTTTCCGAACAATCGCTACAATAGTAGTACCCTTTTATTCACGACACATGATTCGATCTATGAGTTCGCTTTTCTCCGGTGGATGCTTTGTAAATAGTTCTCTGTCGAGCATCGCTTTTCTCTAATCATTCACTTGCCGTCGAGAGCCTCACTTTTAGGCGTTCAATCCCTTTAATGAGTTTCAGCAGGTGTTTTGGCTAGCCGTCGTTTTGCAGAAGAATTGTTTCAGGAGGGCTTCCATGTTGCATAGAAAAATTAATCAAATTTGTTGTGATGGTCGTGAGGTCTGGATTTTCCTCAGGGACCAGCAGCGTTGGATTGAGCGGGCACGCATTCTAGATGTTGAGGGAGATCTGATTACGCTGCGCTACGAGACGGAAGAAGAGGATGAGGTCTGCTCTTGGGAAGAGATGATTCGCCTAGAAAGCATTGGATCCGTGACCCACAAGTTGGCTTCTGTTCCGAAGGGCGATGTGGAACTGTTTGTTTCCGATGATTGTCCTGATGCAGAACGGGTTACGAAGTATCCTTCTTCGGAAGACTAAGAGTTTGGACTTAACCCGCTTCGGCGGGTTTTTGTTTGGGGAATTAGGGTTTGAGGCTAGAGGGAATATAGTGGCCGATCGAAAATCCCTCCAGAGAAGCGGGTCTGCCCAAAGGAAATTACGCTACCCTAGATGAGCACGATCGATCGTGTTTTTAGCCCTTTTTAAGACTTGACTCACCATGAAGGCTTCCCTTTCTTCGTCACCCGCTCAATCCCGCCAACTCCGTCAGCAACTGGCAAATCCTGAAGAGACCTTGTCCTACGAACTCGGGAAAGCGGTTCAAGAACTGCCGCCGTTTTACACCCGACTGTTGGCTGGAACCATTAGTGCAGTGGTCTTTGGCGGGATTGCCTGGGCGCAGTTTAGCCAAATCGACGAAGTAGCCACCGCAGAGGGCAAGCTGATCCCCAGTACCGAAGTGCGACCTGTACGATCGCTCTCCCCCGGCAGTGTCTCCAGCGTCATGGTTAAACCGGGCGATACGGTGAAAAAAGACCAGGTCTTAGTCAATATCGATCCCGGCACCAGCGAAACCAGTGTCGCCAGCATCGAGAAGGATATCCAAAAAATTCAGGACAACATCACGCGCCTAGAAGCTGAGAATAATGGCAGTGCTGTGGCCTCTAATGCGGAACAAAGCCAGCTATTAGCGGCTCGACAACAGGAAGTTCAGAGTAAGTTGGCGGCGGCTAATGCGGATGCTCAGAGTAAACGAGCGGCGATCGATGAAGCCAACGCCCGTCTCTCTCGCTTCCAAGAGAACATCATCAGCGCCCGTACGACTCGAAATAACGCCGCGACTTCGTTAGGAAGTGCCCAAAAAGCCCTAGAGTTTGCCAAAATCAGCCTTAAAAACGCAGAGGAAAAGAAACAGCGCCTCAGCGTCTTGAACGAAGGTCGCGCCGTCTCTCATTTGGAGTACATGAATGCGGTTGAGCAAGCCAACGCCGCTGAAAACCAAGTGAACAGCGCCGAGAACCAAATTACAACGGCCAGCAACCAAGTCACAGAAGCAGAAAATCAAATCACCACGTTAAGCCGTGAAATTGAAGCCCAGCAAGCGCGTTTAGACCAAAGCACCCAAGCGTTTCAATCGTCGCAAAATGTTGCAGAGGGGATTTCACCCCAGCGTCAAAGCGAAACCCTGAGCCAATTGACCCTCCAACGTCAGGAACTCACCAAGAAAAAAGGGGAACTCGATCTGGCGAAAAAGCAGCAGCAGGAACGGGAAACGGTGAAAGCGCCCTTTGACGGCACGGTCTACAACCAGAAAGTCACCCAAGGTCCGGTGCAGCAGGGAGAAGAACTCCTGTCGATTCTTCCCATGAATAAAGAAATTGTCATGGAGGTCAAGCTCTCCAACCGAGATGTGGGGTTTGTGTATCCCGGCATGAGGGCCAAGATCAAGCTAGCGACCTTTCCGTTCCAGGAGTTTGGGATTGTGGATGGGGAAGTTTTACAGGTCAGTGCGGATGGCGTGCCTGAGAAAGATGCTCAGGGACGAGAAGTGGGACCTGTCTTCCTTTGTCGCGTCAAGCTAGAGAAGAGTTCTGTGACTGTCAAAGGCAAAAACGTTGATTTTTCTCCAGGGATGGCGGGGACAGCGGAACTGGTGATTCGGAAGAAGACGGTCCTCAGTTTCATCACGGAACCCATTACAAAACGACTCAGCGAAGCCACTTCGGTTCGATAGAGATTTGATAGAGGGCCGATCGCAGTTCGATCGGCCCTAAATCCCATACAATAGGTTCTGACGAAGATCTGATATTCAATTTTTTATGCGCATTCTTGCTCTTGTCCCCGGCGGAATCAGCGACCAGATTCTCTTTTTTTCCACGATCGATGGTCTGAAAAAGCGATTTCCTCAGTCTCAGATTGACGTGGTCGTTGAACCTCGTGCCAAAGAAGCCTATCGCGTCTGTAAATCCGTCCGGGAAACCGTGATTTTTGATTTTAAAGGCCGTAATAGTTTGGCGGATTGGGGGAATTTACTGGGCGTGATTCGCGATCGGGAATACGATGTGGCCCTTTGCTTTGACGATCGCTGGTCCACGGGACTACTCCTCTGGTTGAGTGGGATCCCCACGCGCCTGGGTGCGGCGGCGGGTCCGAGTGAGCTATACCTGACGACGCCGATCGTCCTGGATGGTGCCAAACAATCCATCGCGAAACGGTATTACGGCCTGCTCAAAGGTTTAAAGATTGAAGAATCATTCAATGACCCCACCGTCAGCATTCCGGACAAAGATTTGGAATGGGCCGATCGGGAGCGTACTCGTCTTGGGGTCAAGGCGGGCGGCTACGTCATGATTTGGGGGCAAGGGGACGAAACAGAAGCCAGCTATCCCGCTGACCAATGGCTGACGGTCATCAAAGACTTTCAGAAAAAACAGCCTGACCTGCCGATCGTGTTGGCCGATCGGGTCTCCAGCGGTTGGATTTCCAGCTTGACGCAAGCCTTACCCAGCTTGAAAGTGACAAATCCCACGAACTTCGGTCAATCCGTTGCACTATTCGCGGGGGCTAGTCTATCCCTCTGCTGTGAAGGACCCGAGATGCATCTATCCGCAGCCTCCAAAACCTTCACATTGGCCTTGATTAGTAGTTTTTCAGATCCGAAGCTGCTGCTGCCCCAGACCGATCGGGTCATCGGGATCAAGTCCCCCAGTCGTCGCATCGCCGATATCTCACCCTCGATGATTCTCGAAAAAGTCTGGGGCGGTTAGCGCTCATCAAAAAACCCTGAGGGTTGTAGAATCTCAGGGTTTTTTGATGGATTATTGACTAGCACGGATGGGGATTATCTTTTTTCTGTATCGCCGCCCACGTTGATCCAACTGTTGTAGATATCCGCATTGGCGAGGTTCACGTTGGTCAGGATGGCCCAACGCGCGTCGGCATTGTAGGCGATCGCCCGTTCGAGATTGCTCTCGGTCATGTTGATCGCCGCCCACGTTGATCCAACTGTTGTAGATATCCGCATTGGCGAGGTTCACGTTGGTCAGGATGGCCCAACGCGCGTCGGCATTGTAGGCGATCGCCCGTTCGAGATTGCTCTCGGTCATGTTGCTGTAGCGCAGATCGGCGTTGGTCAGTCTTGCCTGGGTGAAATTGGTCCGGCTGAGATTAGCGCCCATGAGGTCCGCCCCTTCCAGGTTGGCCCCTTCCAGGTTGGCCCCTTCCAGGTTGGCATTGCGCAGATCGGCTCCAATCAAATGAGCCTCCCGCAAGTCAGCTCCAGCTAAGTTGCAGCCATAGCATTTTCCCGTTTCCAGCAATTGCTTCACCTGGCTCGCTTGGACCTGAAGAGGGCTAGGAGCTTCGGCTAAAGCGCGATGGGGACTGAAGAGAGCGGCTGCACTGGCGGCTGCACCTAGGGCGATCGTCCACACCACAGTATTTTTAATCATCTTTAAAGTCATCGAAACCTCCACCACCGTTGGGTTGAAAGGGAGTTGTATAGAATCTATCAGGACTGCCTAGCCGGGATTCAGATCGACACCTGAAAAGTTTCCATTCATTTTTTTAATCTTGCTGTATGTTCTATATCTTCTCAGGTCTGAAAAATATGCACTCATCCTGAACACATATCGTTGGGATTGCTCCGGAAAGCCGTTACAAAACTTTAGAGTCAATCCTTTAGAGTGACGATCGAGTCCAATTGGGAGACAAATCTTGAAAAGAAGCGGCCATTACCCCTTCAAGGTTTTGCGATTTGTTGATAAGATAAGAGAACATATTTCAACATAACGTTACGTAAGTCTTAGGAGAGTTTTCTGATGGCGGGCTTATTCGGTTTATTTGGTGGTAAGAAAGAAGAAGATACGCAACCTAAGGATGCGTTTTTTCTGGACGATGAATCGGCCAAGTCAATGGGCGACACTGAGTACATGAAGGCACCTAAGAACATTCGTCGGACCTATCCTGCTGGCGCGGCAGGTACAGGCCATTTTGAAGTGATCAAAACGGTCTCTGCGATTAAGTCTTCGGCTAATGATAGCCGTAAGGATCTAACGCCAAAACGGGCTGAAGCTCCCGCTCCGGCTTACACCCCCGCTCCGACGTTCTCTTCGGCGTCTTCCTTTGGTGGATCAAGCGCGTCTTCCTTTGGTGGATCAACCGCGTCTTCCTACAGTGCGCCTGCTCCGACGCCTACTCCCGCTCCGGCCCCTGAAGCGGCTCCGGCTCCTGTAGCCAGTCCTTCCGTGTCCAGTGAAGCGGTTCAAAAGCGTCGTCAGTCTGATGACAGCATGGACATGTTCCGCAACATGGCCAAGAAGATCGGTAGATAGGATTTTTAATGATTGATTTTATCGGCCAAATCGGCTCATAACATCAATCATTAAACCCTTTTTGGACAATTCAGAGTTCAGTGAAAAATGGAGGCGATCGCCTCCATTTTTTGTGGGATCAATCGGGCTACCATAGGCATTGCTTAGATCTCCCAGCACATCCCCCGGAAACCTATGACGCCTGCCACAAGTTCGCCTAGCCCCAAAATCATCGTCTTGGATGATGACCCCACGGGTTCCCAGACGGTCCATAGCTGTCTTCTGTTGATGCAGTGGGATGTGGAGACGCTACGCATCGGATTACGAAATGCGGCACCGATCTTTTTTGTCCTGACCAATACCCGATCGCTCCCGCCCGATCGCGCCAGGGCCATCACCCGCGAAGTTTGCCAGAATCTGCGGGAGGCGATCCAAGCTGAAACGATTCAAGACTTTCTAGTCGTGAGCCGATCGGACTCCACCCTGCGCGGCCACTATCCCGTGGAGACGGATGCGATCGCCGAAGAACTCGGTCCCTTTGATGCCCATTTTTTGGTTCCAGCGTTCTTTGAAGGCGGCCGCACGACCCGAGACAGCATTCACTATCTAAAAGTGAACGGCGTGGATACTCCCGTTCATGAAACAGAATTTGCCCAGGATTCGGTCTTTCACTATCGCCATAGCTATTTGCCGGACTACGTCGAAGAAAAAACCAACGGTCGAATTCAGGCGGCGAGCGTCGAACGGTTTGTCCTGCAAGACCTGCGATCGGGCGTGGTCGATCGGCTGATGGCCCTAACGCAAAACCAATGTGCCGTCGTCGATGGGGAAACCCAAGCCGATCTCGACCAGTTTGCCAGTGACATCCTCACCGCTGCGAAGGGCGGCAAACGCTTTTTGTTTCGCAGTGCCGCCAGCATTTTGACCGCCTTGGCCAAGCTGCCACCCCAACCGATCGCCCCTGAAGCCATGAGCCGCTACGTTCGCAATGGCAAACCGGGTGCCGTCATCGTCGGATCCCACGTGAAGAAAACCACAGAGCAGCTAGAGCAACTTTTAACCATGCCAGGGGCGATCGGGGTTGAAGTGAAGATTCAACAGCTCGTCGCAGATCCGAGTTTATCGTCAGAGGGATTTCGATCGCTCCTCCAGGACGTGACTCAGCAGGCAGCCAGCATCCATGCCTCGGGTCAGACGCCTGTGATCTATACCAGTCGCGGAGAACTCGTCTTTGATGACATGGTAACGAGACTCCAATTTGGCGAAACCGTTTCAACCTTATTAATGGAGATTTTGAAACAGTTGCCCGCAGAGCTAGGGTTCTTGATCAGTAAGGGCGGCATCACCTCAAATGACACCTTGAGTCAGGGGTTGGGATTGCGGACGGCCTATCTTCTCGGCCAAGTCAGTCCCGGCGTCTCCATGGTGCGGACTGAAGCGGATCATCCACAGTTTCCCCTGTTGCCCGTGGTGCTTTTTCCTGGAAATGTGGGCGATGCTCAAGCCTTGGCCCAGGTTTACCAACGGTTAAGCAATTGAGTTCAGAATACTAAAATGACTAGCTAACGGGCATCATCCAACAAATCTTCTCAACGTAAAAGCAACGCTACAAACCCATGACCACCCCCTTAGATACCCCATGGAAGCAGATCCTAGAAAGCTATTTCCCTCAATTTATGGCCTTCTTCTTTCCCGAAGCCTTCAGCATGATCGACTGGAGCAAAGGATTTGACTTTCTGGATAGTGAACTCCAGCAGGTGACACTAGAAGCCGAGACTGGGAAGCGAATCGTAGATAAGCTAGTCAAGGTATACCTCCGAAATGGACAAGAGGAATGGCTCCTGCTCCATATCGAAATCCAAAACCAGAAGGAAGCAGACTTCAGCGAACGGGTCTACATTTATTCCACGCGGCTATTTGACAAGTTTCGACGAGCCGTAGCCAGCTTTGCTGTTTTGGGAGACACCGATCCCCACTGGCGACCCCAATCCTTCCACCAAGAAGCCCTTGGATCTCGTCACGACTTTGCATTTCAGATTGCGAAATTAGTAGACTATAAGCAGAGTTTGAACGAGCTAGCCGCCAGCGACAATCCCTTTGCGATCGTCGTCCAAGCTCATTTAGCAGCCCAAGCCACTAAAGGCAAAGCTAGTCAAGGCAGGCGACGGCAACGGAAGTATCGCCTAACCACAATGCTCTACGAACGAGGGTGGAGCCAGCAAGAAATCATCGACCTCTACCGCTTCATCGACTGGGTGCTAACACTCCCTCTAGAACTAGAAGAAGCATTTCGAGATGACCTGGAAACTTACGAACGAGGAAAAAATATGCCATACATTTCTGCGATCGAAAGAATGGGTGAAGCCAGAGGTGAAACTAAGGGAAAAATTGAGCTGATCAGCCTCTTATTAGCCCACCAAGTAGGGGAAATTTCTGTTGGAACTGCTGAGGAGATCAAAAAAATACCGATCGAGCATTTGGATCGACTCGCTTTAGACCTAAGGGATTTTAAGAGTATTGTCGATCTAACTAACTGGCTGAAACAAAACAAATGAACTCCATGAGCAAGCCGATCGGAGTCCCTACTGTTTCCGTCACTTAGGATAATCGGTCAATTTTGCGACGATCGGGGATCAGCAAATTTAGCGTGATCGTAAGTCATCACCTATCAACTTTTTACAGTATAAATCTTTGTACCGTATAAAACTCTGTACAGTGGGAATCATAGATCGCAGCCTTAACGCTGAGGTTCGCCCTGAGCCGATGGTTATCTCTGAGCGCCGATCGCATTTACCCTGAGCCGCGCTATGAACCCGACCAACCCAAAACCTATGCCCGATCGTGAAGGCCAACTCGCGCCAGTGCGAGTCTCTTCTTCTCAATCTAGTTCTTCATTGACCCCTTCTTCATCCAGTAGTCTGACGCAGTCCGGGAAAAGCTTTGCTTCTTTTCTGGCCCCGCTGACGCCCGATCGCTTTCGAGAAGTGGTCAACGATGTCGAGCATAAACTCCGCATCGTCAACCAAACCCTCTCCCTTCTGGACATGCAAGGGTTTGACACCATTCTCGATGAAATGCTCACCTCCATCACGGAAAAAACCGGGGAGCTACTGAACGCCGATCGGACCACCATCTATCTCCTAGACGAAGCTAAAAACGAGCTATACACCACGATCATCGGCAGCAACGGTCGTCCCTGTGAAGTCCGATTCCCCGCGAATCAAGGAATTTCCGGGGAAGTGGCTCAGCATCGCAGCGCGATCAATATTCCCTTTGATTTCTTTGACGATCCCCGATCGCAGCAAGCCAAACGGCAGTACGACAAAACCGGGTATCGCACCTACACCATGCTGACCCTCCCCCTCCTCAATGAATCTGGGGATCTAGTCGCTGTCATTCAATTGATCAATAAACTCAGTGGTCCTCGCAACCCTGCCATTCCCTTGGAGGAGCGCATTGACTACGGCGGCTTTACCGCTGCTGATGAAACGATTTTTCGAGAATTTGCGCCCTGCATTCGTCTGATTTTGGAATCCTCGCGATCGTTCTACATCGCCGCCCAACGTCAGCGCGCCGCCCATTCCCTGATGACCGCAACCCAATCCCTCAGCCAAAGCCGTCTGGATCTGGGCGATACTCTGAATCGAGTCATGCATGAAGCCAAACAACTCATGCACGCCGATCGCAGCACCCTCTGGCTGATTGACGAAGACGCAGGCGAAATCTGGACCCGCATTCCCCTGATCGACGGCAGCCAAAAGGAAATGCGCATTCCGATCGGCACAGGCTTTGCAGGTCAGGTCGCGGCCACAGGCGAAACCATCAACATCTCCTTCGACCTCTACGACAACCCCGGTGCCGAAACCGCTAAACAAACCGACCAAGCCACAGGCTATCGCACCTGTAGCCTCCTCTGTATGCCCATCCTCAATCCAGAAGGCGAACTGATCGGCGTCACCCAACTGGTCAATAAACGTCGCCAAGGGGACTATCCACCCTACGATGCCCGCGACTGGCCCCAGCCACCGGACTGTTGGCAGGCCAGCTTCAACAGCAGCGATCAAGAATTCATGCAGACCTTTAACATTCAAGCGGGCATTGCCTTGCAGAATGCCAAATTGTTTGAAACCATCAAGCAGCAGGAACAGCTCCAGCGCGACATTCTTCGATCGCTCTCCAATGGCGTCATCTCCACCGATCGGGACGGCAATATCATCTCCGTCAACGAAAGTGCCAAAAAGCTTCTGGGCATTGATGAAACCACGAATCCCGAGGGGCTAGCGGTGACAAACCTCGTCCGCATCGAGCGAGCCAACTTTCGGCGCTGGATCAGCATGTCACTCAACCCCAGATCGGACAAAGATCGCCAGCAATACTACCCAGACCAAACCCTGCTCCCCACCCATGGCAAAGAGCAACATTGCGTCAATCTCGCAATTAACACGATCGCCGCCCCCGATGATCCAAGCTGCATCCTAGGCGTATTGGTCGTGATGGACGACATCAGCGATGCCAAACGTCTAAAAAGCACCATGTATCGATACATGACCCAGGAACTGGCCGAGCAGCTCCTCGAAAACCCAGATGCAGCCAAAATGGGGGGCGATCGGAAAGATGTCTCCGTCATGTTCTCGGATATTCGCAGCTACACCACGTTGACGGAGTCCTTAGCGGCGGAAGAAGTCGTCGAAATGCTGAATGAGTATTTTGAAGTGATGGTGGATGCAGTATTTGCTCATAAGGGAATATTAGACAAATATATTGGGGATGCCCTAATGGCGGTCTTTGGATCGCCATTGCCCCTAGAAGATCACCACTGGATGGCCGTCTGTACCGCCGTAGAAATGCGCCATCGTCTCGTGGAATTTAATAAAAAACGCGCAGGCCGCAACCAAAACCCGATCAAAATTGGTATTGGGATTAATTCTGACGTGGTGATTAGTGGCAATATCGGATCCAGTAAGCGGATGGAATTCACGGCGATCGGCGATGGTGTCAACCTCAGTTCTCGTCTGGAAAGCACCAGTAAGCTCTACGGCACCGATATCGTGATTAGCGAAACGACCTATCGTCCCTGCGCCGATCGCGTCTGGGCTAGGGAATTAGACTTTATTAAAGTCAAGGGAAAAACGCAGCCTGTGGCGATTTATGAGCTATTGGGCTTGCGTAATGAAGTGATTTCCGATCAAAAGCAGCAGGTGGTGGAACATTACCAGAAGGCGCGGGAACTTTATTTGAGTCGCCGATTTGCTCAGGCGATCGGGGAATTTGCGACGGTCTTGGAGATCGATCATCGAGACCAAGCCGCCGTACTGCACATTGAACGCTGCCGTCACTGGCTAACCAATCCACCACCAGACCAATGGAATGGGGCTTGGGCTTTAACGGAGAAGTAGTTTACAGGTTACAATGTCAGGCTTACAGTGTTGTTTATTGTCGTGGAAAAGGTGTCATGTCATTTAACTCAGACAATGTAAATTTTCTGCGCGGTGACGTGGAATCTATGGATGCCAATGCGTTGCTGAAATATCTCCAGATCCAACCCCCAGAAGTCCTCGATCGAGTCGCCCGGTCCGTCAGCCCCCAAGCCAAACAAATCGTGTCCCATAATGTCCAGGGATTGCTGGGGGTCTTGCCCAGTGAAGGCTTTAATGTGCGAGTGACGACCGATCGGGAAAATCTTGCGGGCCTTTTGGCATCAGCGATGTTAACAGGCTACTTTTTGCGCCAAATGGAACAGCGGATGGAACTCGAAGATGAGATCTTCGGGGCTTCCCTCGAAGATTTGTAAGTCTTTTCTGATCAGTCTTTTCTGAAAGTGCAAAACTAAAAAATCCCCTCTGAGAAACTCACGAGGGGATTTTTTTAGAAGATTTTGGAGTGGGTCCAGCCTTTTAAATCGCTTCCATTTCATGTTCAGTCAGATGAACTTTGAATTTCGGGGTGAATTTTACCAGGTACGGAAAATTTGCGCTCACAGGACGGCCTTGCCAAGAGGTCGCGATCGCCGTGATTTCGCCTTCCTGGCCATTGATGTCAAACCCCTGATTGCGATGCTCGGGATGGTGGTAAATCACGACTGACGTATTCACCCGAATGCGTGTTCCAACTTCCATGATGTCCTGTCTATTCCTTCTATGGGCGTCTCTGGGATCGCTTTGTAGCCCTACTATCTTTACATAAGGCGGTACACATAGGGCGGTACTTTGCCATTAGGGTTTGGGAAAGAGATTCTGGATGCGGGGCTGGATTTCACTTTGAAGCCGATCGCGCCAGCTTTCAAAGCCTTTTTGATCCAGCAGGAACCAAGTCCCTAGACCCAAGCTGCCGCCTAGGAGGATGAATAGAAGACTTCTGACGAAAAGATTTGATTTCTTCTTTGGGGCGAGTTTTTGCGAGGAAGATTCGGGTTCTGGGGCGCGAGGGGTCTCGTTCTCGGGGGGGGCGAAGGGGACTTTTCGGTTGGGTTCTGTGACTTGGAATTGCGTCAGAACGAGGGAAATATTGTCGCTGCCATTTTTTTCATTGGCCAGTTCGACCCAGGCTTTGGCCGCCTCTTCTAGGGTTTGGCCCGATCGGAGA
>JAAFJU010000162.1 GCA_013298165.1 Synechococcales cyanobacterium bin31.maxbin.ball.101
GGCGCTGAAACCGTTTCAGGCGATCTGTGTGACGTCTACGGGGACGTTGGAGCGGTTTAATCTGTCCGATCGGGATTTGGCGATCGTCTGTAGTTCTCATCAGGGGACGATGGAGCAGGTCCGTCAGGCGTTTAATATTTTGTGGCGGGCGGACATTGATTCGACGGCGTTGCAGTGCCCGATTCCGGCGGGGAAGACGAATGCGTTGGAATACAACTGCTCTGGGAAACATGCCGGGATGTTGGCGGTGGCGAAGCAGATGAGTGTGCCGACGGCGACCTATCTTCAGCGCAATCATCCGGTGCAGCAGTTGATCGTGAATCGGGTGGCGGATTTGTTGAAGATTCCGCCGGATGAGTTTATTGTGGCGCGGGATGATTGCGGGGCACCAACGTACTTGATGCAGTTGCGGCAGATGGCTTGGCTGTATGCGCAGTTGGGTTCGGGGGAGAGTTTGGATTTAGAGCGGATTGTGCGGGCGATGACGGTGCATCCGGAGTTGGTGGCAGGTGTGGGTGAGTTTGATACGGAGGTGATGCGGTTGACTCAAGGGGAGATTGTCAGTAAGTCCGGGGCGGAGGGCATTCAATGTCTGGGCCGGGTGCGTGAGGGGATGGGGATGGCAATTAAGGTGGTGGATGGTGCGAAGCGGGCCAAGTATGCGGTGGCGGTGCATTTGATGCAGCAGATGGGCTGGATCGGGCCTTCGGCAGCGGATGAGTTGACGGAGCGCTTTGTGACGATCGGGTCCTTTAAGCGATTGGAGATTCAGGGTGAGTTGATGTCTTAAGATAGTGATATACAAAGCTATTTGTTGTTGCTAACATCCCGATCCCCCTAAATCCCCCTTGAAAAGGGGGACTTTGAGTTTAGTGTGATTGTTCAAAACAATTGCGGACAATAAATCTCCTGTTCCCCCTTTTTAAGGGGGCTAGGGGGATCGGGATGTCAAACGTAGACCCCAGACTCCAGACTCTACTTATCCTTTAGGTTTTGCGCCATGACTCAATCACAGACCATTTTGACCGTGCAGGGCTTGCGAGTGGAGTTTCGGGGCCGATCGAAAACGGTGGTCGCCGTGAATGACATTTCCTTTCAGGTCAACCGAGGCGAAACCTTAGGCATTGTCGGGGAGTCGGGTTCTGGGAAGTCGGTGACGGCCTTGGCGGTGATGGGCTTGGTGGGTCAGCCGGGACAGGTGACGGGCGGAGAGCTGTGGTTTGAATCCGAGGGCGTGGGGCGGGTGAACTTACGATCGCTCTTGCGAAAGCAATGGGAAACCCTACGCGGCAATCAGGTCGCGATGATTTTCCAAGAACCCATGACCTCCCTCAATCCGGTCTATACCATTGGGTTTCAGTTGGTGGAAGCGATTCAACTGCATCAGCCTATCAGTAAAATTGATGCGGAAAAACGGGCGATCGGACTGCTGCAAGAGGTGAAATTATTGCAGAGCAATGATGCCTTGCTGGAGCAGTTTCAGGGGGATTCAAATGCCGTCGATCGGCATAAGCGCGCTATGCTCGATCGCTATCCCCATCAGCTTTCCGGCGGTCAGTTGCAGCGGATTATGATTGCCATGGCGATTTCCTGTGACCCGGCGCTGTTGATTGCCGATGAACCGACGACGGCTTTGGATGTGACGGTGCAGGCGACCATTTTGGACCTGCTGCGGGAATTGCGCGATCGGCGCGGCATGGGCATGATGTTCATTACCCACGACTTGGGGCTAGTGGCGGAAATTGCGGACCAAGTGTCGGTGATGTACGAAGGCAATGTCGTCGAAACCGGGACCGTGATGGATATTTTTTCCAGTCCCCGCCATCCTTACACCCAGGGCCTTCTGACTTGTCGTCCTAATCCCGATCGGCGGTTACATACCTTGCCAACCGTGGCTGACTTTATGAATGTGACGGTGGATGCGCAGGGCGATCGACAGGTGACAGCCAAGCATGAAAACATTGCGGAGCTATTGACAACATTGCCAGAAATTAGCGATTCACAAGTTGCAGAACGGTTGTCGGTCTTGCAATCTAATGCGCCGTTGCTATCTGTAAATAACTTAACCGTTGCTTATCCGATTAAAAATGCAGTGGGTCGCACTGAACGATTGTTTAAAGCTGTCAATGACGTTTCCTTTGAAGTCTATCAAGGCGAGACGTTAGGGCTAGTCGGTGAATCAGGTTGCGGAAAATCAACATTAGCGCGAACGCTGTTGCGATTGGTAGAGCCAACATCAGGTTCGATTCAATTTGATCAACAAAATCTGCTGGCGATGAAACCAAATGCATTGCGACAATTGCGTCAAGAAATGCAAATCATCTTCCAAAACCCTTTCAGTGCGCTCGATCCACGGTTGAATGTGGGAGATGCGGTGATGGAGCCGTTGAAGATTTTTGGGAAGGGGCGGAGTGATTTTAAAACGCGGGCGAAGTACCTGCTCGATCGGGTTGGACTAGAAGGCTCTGATGAAACCATGGCGCGGTTCCCGCATCAATTTTCTGGGGGACAACGGCAACGGATTTGTATTGCGCGGGCGTTGGCGTTGAATCCGAAGTTTATTATTTGCGATGAGTCGGTGTCGGCGTTAGACGTATCCGTGCAGGCGCAGGTGTTGAATTTGTTGAAGGAATTGCAGGCAGAGTTTAATTTGACCTATGTGTTTATTTCCCATGACTTGAGTGTGGTGAAATTTATGAGCGATCGGATCATGGTGATGAACCAAGGCAAAATCGAAGAACTCAACACCGCTGAACAAATCTATCGCAATCCCAGCAAAGACTACACGCGCAAACTGATTGCGTCGATTCCTGTGGGCAGTTTAGAGCAGATTCAGGTGCGTCAAGCGGAACGATCGGCTCTGAAACAATCGTCTTCTTCCTAAACAAGACCGATCGCTTAATCCTGAAAAACTCGAAAAACTCAGGATTCAGCGACTATCCCGCCCAACCTAGGGAACACTGGTACAGGTCAATCCAACCTCTAAATTTTAGTCAAGCCGTGGTTGCTGTCAGTGGAGTCAAATATGAAGCGGAATCTTATCTCACCTATCCCAACGCTCTTCCTAAGAACGACATTACCTCTAGCAGTTCTCCTCCTCCTCAGCACAAGTGGCTGTAACAACCCCTCACCCTCCACGAATCAGTCCAGTTCACAACAGAACTCAACCCAGTCTAAAGCCTCTATCAAAGCAGGTGGCTCCAGTAGCGCGATCGGGTTACTCCAGGTTTTGTCCGATTCTTATCAGGTGAAGAACCCTTCAATCAAACTCAATCTCATTGAACCCGGGCAATCTGAAAATGCGATCGCTGGAGTCAAGCAAAAGATCATCGACGTGGCTGCCATTTCAAAAAAATTAGCGCCGGAGGAGAATGATGGATCCTTGGTATTTCGTGAAATTGCACAGGATGGTCTTCTCGTTGCCACCCATGAAAGCGTCAAAGGTGTGACCGGACTGACGACCGCTCAACTTCAAGATATTTACAGCGGGAAAGCCACCAACTGGAAAGAACTGGGTGGACCCGATGCTCCGATCGTCGTCCTCGATCGGCCCGAAGATGAATCCGCGAAAAAACTCCTGCGCAAGCATTACCTTGGGAAAGACTTAAAAAATGCGTCCACGGCGATTATTCTTCGTAAAGAAGGCGAACTGATTCAGTCCTTGCAAAGTACGCCCTACAGTATCGGCGCTTTTTCTTTAGCCTATGCTATTACGAATAAACTCCCCGTCAACCGCCTCAGTCTAGACACTGTTGCCCCTACGGTCGAAACGATTAAAAGTGGTCAGTACAAAATGCTCCGAACGATCGGTTTCGTCTGGCATGTGAAGTCGAGCGAGGCGACCCAGAGTTTGATTCAATACGTCGAAAGCGCTGATGGTCGTCAACAGATGGAGGCAGCGGGATATGTGGCTGTTGCAGGCTCAGAGAAATCGAAGTAACCGATCGCCCTTCATTCTATCGATATAGGATTACGTTCATGCTGGTGTCTCGCTATCGAAAGCTGCCGTCCTCTGTCAAACTTTTGACCTCGCTTTTGGCGTCATTTTTGGGGCTTTGGACGGCTGGGACATTGAGTTTTGCCCACTTTGCTCAGATCAGTTTAGAGCGATCGACTGAGCGCGAAATCGAAGACTCGGCTTCCTGGCTTGGGAAAAGCCTAGATCAACAGCAGCAAGTCCTCAATCTCCACGCCCGATCGCTCAGCGAAAATCCTCAGGTGGTCGCCGCTTTGGACAAAAAAGCCGATCGGAGTCGTCTTCTGCAGGTCATCTTGCCCCTACAAGCCGCCCTCAAATTAGATCTCGTTCGACTAGTCTCCCCCCAAGGCGTTATCTTAATCTCCTCTGAGCAAAGCTCCCTCGCCAATGCCCAGTTTCAGGATACTGCCGCTAATCTTGCCGCTCAGACGGGGCTGGATTTATCGGGTGTGCTGCTTTCGGAAGCGCCCGCACCTTCTGCTTTAACTTCTTTGATCTCCGTCAAGTCTTCGGAGAAAGTGCTGGCGGGGTTGCTGGTGGGATCGGGCATTGATACGGCGATGTTGCAACAGATTCGGGGGAATACCTCACTCCATCTTGTGGCGCTGCAAGGCGATCGGATCACCGCTTCCACCCTAGAGGTTCCACCCAACCTCAAATTCCCCAAGACCTTATCTCACCGCTTGACCCTAGGGAATGAACGCTATTGGGTCAAGATGATTGAACGATCGGGCTTTGACAATCAGGTGATCAAGCTAGCGGTGCTAAAACCGACCGCCGATTTTGAACAGTCTGAGCGACAGCTTTGGCTTTTAGTGGGGAGCTTTGGGTTTTTGGGTGCGGCGCTGGTGACGGGCGGGACGATTTTGGGCTTTCGGATGACCCAGGCATTGAGCGATCGGATTCAGGGCTTAACGCAGGCGACGCGACGACTCGCGGCGGGCGATCTCAGTACGAGTATCGCGGTGGATGTCCATGATGATGTGGGACAGTTGGCGGATAGTTTTAATCAAATGGCCATGCAGCTTGATGCCCGCGATCGGCTCGTCAATGATCAAATGCATCAGTTGGAAAGCACCCTTGAAGAGCTACACCAAACCCAAAGCCAAATGCTGCAGCGTGAAAAAATGTCGGCGCTCGGGCAAATGGTGGCGGGCGTTGCCCATGAAATCAATAATCCGATCACATTCATTTCTGGCAATATTGATTACCTCGATCGCTACACGCAAGACATTTTAAAATTGCTCAATGCTTACCAAGTCCAGTATCCCGATCCGCCGAGCGATCTTCAACAGGCCATTGAAGCGGCTGAACTGGACTTCATTGTGGCGGATTTGGCCAAGATTTTGCAGTCGGTGAAGGTGGGTTCCGATCGGATTCGCGAAATTGTGTTGTCACTGCGGAACTTTTCAAGGCTGGATGAGGCGGAGTTTAAGAGCGTTGATCTGCACCAAGGTATTGAGAATACCTTGATGATTTTGCAGCATCGCTTGAAGGTGGCCCACGATCGGCCTGAAATTCAGATTGTTAGGAGGTTTGGGATATTACCCGAGGTGGACTGCTATGCCGGACAGATCAACCAGGTGTTTATGAATCTCTTGAGCAATGCCGTGGATGCGTTGGAAGAAGGGAATCAAGCGCGATCGTTCCAAACCCTCACGGAGCATCCCAATCGGATCGAAATCCGGACTGAAAAAATGGGTGAAAATCAAGTCCAGATTACCATTTCAGACAATGGCACGGGGATTCCAGAGGAGATTCGATCGCGGCTTTTTGATCCCTTTTTCACGACAAAACCTGTGGGCAAGGGCACTGGACTGGGGCTGTCCATCAGCTATCAAGTCATCACAGAAAAACATCACGGAAAGCTCTGGTGTGAAGACAATCCCGGTGGTGGGACGCGATTTGTGATTCAGATTCCGGTGAAACAAGCGGCCATGTTGTCCTGAGATGGGGCGGTTCACGGGAGTTTTGGACTACTGCTTTGCCAGGGGGACCCCTCGGTTGATAGAATAAGGCCCATTAATCACGCCTATCGTCTAGAGAGTACTTCCCCATGTCTACGGTCCTTGATATTGCCAGCCTAGAGGCAGAGCTTGCCGATAAAAGCCCGCAGGCTATTTTAGAAAAAGCACTGAGCCTAGTGGATGATATTTATATTTCCTTCAGCGGTGCAGAAGATGTTGTCTTGATCGATATGGCCCACAAAATCAAGAAAGATATTAAGGTTTTTAGCCTAGATACAGGGCGGTTGCATCCTGAAACTTATCAGTATATCGATCGGGTTCGTAAACACTACGGGATTACGATCGAAGTCATGTCTCCTGACACAGCAGCATTGGAAAAGTTTACGCAAGAGAAAGGCTTTTATAGTTTCTACGAAGATGGCCATAAGGAATGCTGTAATGTTCGCAAAGTCGATCCACTGCGGCGCAAACTAGCGACGATCGATGGTTGGATCACCGGACAACGCCAAGACCAAAACCCCTCTACACGCGGCAAGGTGCCTGTGGTGCAAGCGGATCCTGGTTTTTCGGGACCTGGGAAAAACCTGGTGAAATTTAATCCCTTGTCCAACTGGTCTTCGGAAGAAACCTGGCTGTACATTCGGACTTGGGAAGTGCCCTACAATCCCTTGCATGAGCGGGGTTTTGTCAGCATTGGCTGTGAACCTTGCACCCGACCCGTTTTACCGAACCAGCATGAGCGTGAAGGTCGCTGGTGGTGGGAAGATGCGACGAAGAAAGAGTGCGGTCTCCATGCGATGAACCAGAAGTAAGGGCGCTGACGTCTTCGTTTGCGACCTTTCGGCCCCCTAAATCCCCCAATTCTGGGGGACTTTGAAAAAGACGTTTGGTTTAAGACAAGCTCTTCGATCTGGCTCCCCCAGAATTGGGGGTCGGGGGGCGGTTCGTTAGGATATTTCCAAATAATCCAACCTTTCTATGAACCTCATTCTCTATAGCAAACCGGGCTGTCATCTCTGCGAAGGGTTAGAGGAAAAACTCCGATCGATTACCACGATCGACCTCCATCTCGACGTGCGGGACATCACCCAAGACGATGCGGCGTTTCAAGCGTACCAGTACGAAATTCCGGTGCTTTACGTTCAGACTGATGTCGGGAAACTTTTGCCCACGCCTCGACAGTCGCCCCGTGCCTCTGTTACACAGATTGTCAAAATGCTACAGACGTTTACGCTACAGACAAGCGATCCCGCGATTTGATACATCTTTAATCCATCTGATGAAAGGAACCCGTCATGCTGCTGAAGGATTTACTGACCACCGCTGGAATCGCCGTTTTGGCCGATCACCCCGCACTCACGCTTGAAGTCACCGGACTCACCACCAACTCCCACACAGCAAAACCCGGCGACCTCTTCATTGGAATGCCCGGAACCCGTGTAGATGGTGGAGATTTCTGGGAAAGCGCGGTCAAAGGCGGAGCGATCGCCGCCCTAGTTTCCCCAGCAGCAGTAACTAAAGTCCCTGCGACCGATGCCTGCGTGATCGCAGTGGAGGATCCTGCGACGGCCTGTGCGCGCTTGGCGGTGAGCTTTTACAACAATCCCAGCGATCGGCTGAAGATGGTCGGCGTCACGGGCACCAATGGCAAAACGACGACGACCCACATTATCGAATTTCTGCTCGATCGGGCTGGGAAAATGCCCATGATGCTGGGGACGCTGTACACCCGTTGGCGTGGATTTCACCTCACAGCGATGCATACAACGCCCTTTCCCATTGATTTGCAAAAGCAATTGAATGAGGGGATTGAAGCGGGATGTGATTACGGCATTATGGAGGTCAGTTCCCATGCGCTGTCCCAGGGGCGTGCTTTGGGCTGTCAGTATGATGTGGCGGTGTTTACGAATTTGACCCAGGACCATTTGGATTATCACAAGGATATGGAGGACTACTTTGAAGCCAAAGCCCTTCTGTTTAGTGAGACCTATTTGCGGGGACGGGCGATCGTCAACAAAGATGATGCCTATGGTCAACGCTTGATCGATCGGTTGGGTGATCATCGGGTCTGGACCTACAGTACCGAAACCACGGCGGATCTCTATATTACCGATGTCGTCTATACGGCTGGCGGCGTCAGTGGGCAATTGCATACGCCTAAGGGAACGGTGGAGTTTCGATCGCCGTTAGTCGGACAGTTCAATATTGCAAATCTTCTGGCTGCCGTTGGAGCGGGATTGGTTTTGGGATTGGAGTTGGGGGCGATGGCGGCGGTGTTTCCGGAGTTTGTCGGGGTGCCGGGACGGATGGAACGGGTGCAGGTGAACGATCGGCAAGATGTCAGTGTGATTGTGGATTACGCCCATACGCCGGATAGTTTGGAAAATCTTCTAACAGCAGCACGGCCATTTGTTTCGGGCAAATTGATCTGTGTGTTTGGTTGTGGGGGCGATCGCGATCGGACTAAACGGCCTTTGATGGGTGGGATTGCGGCGAGATTGTCGAATCAGGCGATCGTGACCTCAGACAATCCCCGCACCGAAAACCCCGATCAAATTTTGAAGGATGTCGTGGCAGGAATTCCGAGTGATGTTGCGGCGATCGTCAATGTCGATCGGGCCTCGGCGATTGCTGATGCGATTGCGAATGCAAATCCTGGGGATGGCATTTTAATTGCTGGGAAAGGTCACGAAGATTATCAAATTATTGGAACGGAGAAGATTCATTTTGACGATCGGGAAGAGGCACGATCGGCCTTGGAGAAAAAGTATGCTTAGGGTGAAGAGCGCTTGAATTCAGCGTTCTGGGGATGGTGCATCGTGCCCCTGGCAAACCGCCCCCCAGCCCCCAATTCTGGGGGAGACGTTCAGATTGAGAATAAATTCTTGGAAGTCTGCTGCTACAGGAATCAGGAAGTTATCCCAAGGGACATTTAAGAAATTGCCATCGTCATCAAATTGTTTTTCCTCGGGAAGCCGCTCCCATTCTACGTACGAGTCAATCACCCGATCACTGACCCAGAGGACGACGGGAGGGGCTGTCGAGGGGTCGCGAAAGTCAAGGCAAAGCAGATCGACGTAGCTCAGGGTGAGACGCATTGAGAGCGTACAGAATTTTGTGTAAGGGTTTGAACGTCAATATTTAAAGCGGTCTGGGAATAAGATTGCAAAGTGGGATGCTGCCGCTTTCCAATCTCGAATCGGTCGGTTCCAGCGTTGAGCAATG
>JAAFJU010000118.1 GCA_013298165.1 Synechococcales cyanobacterium bin31.maxbin.ball.101
GATTTCGCTGTCCACAAAACAGCTTGAGCCTGAACCCGGCGACATGGTGAAGAACCGTCAAGCCGTGTACGATCAAGCCGAAGAAATGGCCGCTAAGTACCGTGAAAAACTGAAGGAACAGGGAACACCTGTGGCTTCGATGGAGATCGCAACGGAAGAAGTGATCGAAGCTTAATCCAGTCGCATCGAGTTTAGAATTAATACCAATCAGTAGTCTGAGCATGTGGTTTAAGCATTGCTTAGACTACTTTTTTATGGGCTAATTTTGATGGGAATTTGGGGTTTGGGATACTTTTTCAGGTGAAATGATGGTTCAGGTGAAGATTTACGATCGGACGTACGATTCCATTCAGGCGTTGATTTTTGACAAAGACGGCACCTTGGCTCAGTCAAAACGCTATTTAGAGCAACTGGCCCAGCAACGATTGGCTGCCCTGTTGGCCTGTTTGCAACAGCAAAACATCGAGGTGAATGCAGAGACATTACAGCAGCAACTTTTTGCCAGTTGGGGGCTTCAGTCGGGCCACATCGATCCGGCGGGTGTTTTGGCGGTGGCATCTAAGCGTCAAGATACGATCGTCACCGCAGGCTATCTCACCCCCTTAGGGTTAGGTTGGATTGATGCTTTGCAACAAGTTGAGACTGCATTTGCATCCGTTAGCGTTAGCCCGATCGAAAAAGCGCAGCTCACTCCCCCCATTCCAGATCTTCGCCCTCAATTGCAGCGCCTCCGCCAATCCGGACTCCAGCTCGTTCTACTATCGGCAGATACGACAGAAAATGTAGAAGCCTTTGCCCACCACTGGAATCTAAACGACCAGTTTGACCTCCTCATGGGAGAACAGCCCGGATTACCGAAGCCCAACCCAGCCCTCTTACATCGAGTCTGCGATCGGATCCATCTCTCTCCCAGGGAAGTCCTCGTCCTCGGAGACTCCGCCGCCGACATCCAACTGGCAAAACAAGGCGGTGCCGCAGGCGCGATCGACTTTCCCGCAGGCTGGCCCAATGGCGCGAAAGCCATTCCCAAAGCAGACCAACGCCTCCACAGCTTAGTAGACCTGCACCTAGAGTAGATTCTGAAAATCAGTCCAAACCGATACTGTTATTAACGATACAAAACATCATCTTTCTATTGCATAAATGTGCTTCATTCCAGCACATCAACACCCAGCACATTTGTGCAATGCATAAACTTCAATAACCCACCCTACTCATCATCTATCCCAGACTAAGAGAAACATTTTGTCATGTTTAATTCTGAGTGATTTTGTATTCTTAACTACTATTTAATAGTTACGCACAACCCTTGCCCTGTAAGGCTTACAGATCAAGTTATTATGTTTTATATGGTATCGTTGAATACCATTCAGGACCCTCAACAAAGGATGTCTTGAATAAATTTAAACATAATTCTTAATATTCCTTGATCTACTGTTTCCCTTCACGGTATCTACACGTTTCCTCCCTATTGTGTGATTCAGGTCACTCAACCCGTCTTTTCAAGTCTTTGCTCAGGAGATTCTGTCATGTCTGCCATTTACGTTTTGGTTCATCGAGTTTTTGAAGCAGGCTATCTCTCACTCGAAGTAGAAAGTCATCTGAAAAAGTTAATGACCCATGGGTGTAATGAAGAAGATACGGAAGTGTTGATGATGCTACGCCATGCCGTTTTGTTTGGCCATGTCAAGCGTCAGCGAGGCTTGCGCAATGAGCAATCAATGGCTGAAGCGGCTTAATCATTAAGCTGAATCATTCGGGAGCGATCGCGCATAGAAGCATTCAATCGATCGTTGCAAAATCTGTAACGCTGCATAAGCCCCAAGGCAGACCACATAGAATATCGGTGAAGATAATTTTCTGTGTGAGGCACGATCGAGATGAACCTGGTCAAACTATTGGTACTGCGACGTTTAAGCGTATTTTTGCTCTCTACCCTATTTCCACTGCTCGCGATCGCACCGCTCCAGGCGAAAACCGTTCCCCCTCGTCCTCAAGGCAGCGTTTGTCGGGGTGACTTGACATCAATGCCGGAGAACTCTTTAGAATCAGGCCCTGTAAGGCTCGCTCCACAGCAGTTCTCCACCCAGACGAAAATGGGGCCGCCTGTAATCTTTGCACTCCCCCCTCAAGCCGCCCCCAGCGCCACACCTGGCGGGACCCGATCGACATCACCGAATCTCTATTACAAAGACTCTCCAAGAAGACTTCCCCCCAGTCTCAGTTCGGATCAACCGATCGAGCAACCCATTCGCCGACCCGGCAATACGGAAAGCTATAGCGCGATCGACGAAAGCCCCTTCCAGCGACCCACGGACAAGCCGCTGTCCACTTTTTCGATCGATGTAGACACCGCCTCCTACAGCAATACTCGTCGCATGATTACAGACGGAGTCGTACCGCCTAAAGACGCCGTTCGCATTGAAGAACTGCTCAACTACTTCTCCTACAACTACGCCCAGCCGCAAAACAACGAACCCTTTTCCGTCAATACCGATGTCACACAAGCACCCTGGAACCCGCAGCACAAGCTGGTGAGAATTGGTTTAAAAGGCAAACAACTTCAAGAAACGCCGCCGAGTAATCTGGTCTTTTTGATTGACGTATCGGGTTCCATGAATGCTGCCAATCGGTTGCCCTTAGTCCAACGATCGCTCTGTTTACTCACCCAACAACTCAAAGCCAACGATCGGGTCTCGATCGTGGTTTATGCAGGGCAAGCGGGTCTTGTGTTACCGCCCACTTCAGGCGATCAGAAAGACAAGATTTTTGATGCGATCGATCGATTGCGTGCAGGTGGCTCAACCGCAGGCGGAGCGGGGATTGAGCTGGCCTATAAAGAAGCCCAAAAGAGTTTTATTAAAAACGGCAACAACCGTGTCATTTTAGCCACCGATGGTGATTTTAATGTCGGGCCTTCTAGTGATGGTGAAATGATTCGGTTAATCGAAAGCCATCGTGATAAAGGAGTCTTTCTGACGGTGTTGGGATTCGGGATGAATAACTACAAAGATTCCAAACTCGAACAACTCGCCGATCGCGGTAATGGCAATCACGCCTACATTGACACCTTTAATGAAGCGAAAAAAGTATTGGTCACAGATCTGCGCGGCACCTTATTTACGATCGCTAAAGATGTCAAAATTCAAGTGGAATTCAATCCCGCCAAGGTTCAAGCCTACCGCCTAATTGGCTATGAAAACCGAGCGTTAAAAGATCAGGATTTCAATGACGATCGCAAAGATGCAGGCGAAATCGGTGCAGGTCATTCCGTCACTGCATTGTATGAAATTATTCCGACTGGCATCACGTCTAATATCAAACTTCCCTCGATCGACGGACTCAAATATCAAACCCCGACAGCAACGACAACCCCGAGCAATCCCAATGAACTGATGCAAGTGAAACTGCGATACAAACAGCCCACAGGTGATACCAGTGCATTAATGAGCCAAACCATTTTGGATCAATCGGTGCCGATCGATCGGGCGACGATGGATACTCAATTTGCGAGTTCTGTGGCGATGTTTGGGTTACTCTTACGAGACTCAGAATTCAAAGGTTCGGCTTCAATTGCGTCGATCTTGGAACTCGCAACCCGATCGAAGGGTGCAGATAAAGAAGGGTATCGTCAGGAATTCATTCAATTGGTGGAGCGATATAATTCGATGACTCGTAATCAATCCAAATCCTAGCCCCCAATTCTGGGGGACCATGAATGCCTATCTCCTATTCCGAACTCCGATCGCAAATCAATCCCGGTGATGTCATTGTCTTCTCCGGGAAAGATCTCCCGTCCCACGTGGTCAAAATCGCAACCCAATCGGACTATGTTCATGTGGCGATCGTTCTTTCAGTGGAAGACGATCGCGAGGATGGCAATTGCATTTTGTTGGCGGAGTCGCACATTGACAAGAGTTTACCCAGTGTGGGAACTGGTGCCTGTGTTCAAGGCGCACAAATTCAATGGCTAGAAGAACGGTTAAAAACCTGCCAAGATCCCGTCCGCTGGGCAAAACTCCATCCTGAACTCAACCCCGCCGAAACCGTCAAACTCCAAAGTTGGCTCTGGGAGATTGAACAGGCCCAAGTGGGGTATGACTATTTGCAGGCGATCGGTGCAGGCATGGGCATTTGTAGTAACACCGACTTCTCCGCATTGTTTTGCTCAGAACTCGTCACCCGTGGCTTGCAAATTGTGGGGCGGGTGTTTCCAACCATTAATGCTTCCACAACCACCCCCGCCGCTGTCATGGCTTTTCCCTGCCTCATGCCACCGATCGAGATTGAATACAATCAACGATCAAAGCAAACTGCATTTTAAGACCATCAAACCTATTCTTAGCTGCCGACTAGAATGGCTACAAGAATTTGCAAGAGTTCTTCCAGTTCATTGGGAATACGGTAGAGATTGCGATCTTCAATAACTTTGCGTTCCGATCGGCAAAATTTGCCAAACTTCCAAATTTCGCCCGTGGTCACAGCACCGTAAAGATCGGGCACGTCTAAATCCGTCCATTGATCGATCGCAATCAACTCCACTGCCAATTGCGTAAAGCCCTTCCCCAAGTCGGATTGTTTCGCTTCAATCACCAGTAAATTCTCCGTAGCAGCGAGATAGTAATCCAAATTACCCCGGAGCCAATCATTCACTACGATCGGATATTCGATATTCAACCGCGCATCCACCTGGGAACAAATTTCCAACAGTGTCGGAGCCACCATGACTTCCCGCCGCGCAATTTCACTGATCGGATTGACATGGGTGAGGTTCCGTTCGAGATAGTTCGACAGAAACTCATAGCAGGGCAACACCCCATCATAATGAGGCAATACCAAGCGTTGCCGCTCTAGAGTACAGCCCAAATCCGCCAAAATATCCTCAGGCGAAAACGACAGCGAAAAATAGTTGCTAAAGCTGTAACTCTGACCCGGAATCAAAACCTTCGGTTTTGGTAAATTCAATTTTGGTAAATTAGACAGATTCATGGCACGGATTCCTTAATTCAATAATTTCCCAAATTCCGGCTCCCTCTCCCAAACTTGGGAGAGGGCTGGGGTGAGGGCCTCCCGAGTCTCCAAACCTAACCAACAATCCCTAACCAACCGCAGCAAACAAATCTGCAAATCCTTTTTCGTCTGCATCTGCCGAAGCCACGATCTCCAGAATCTTGTTCCGAGCCTTGTCATCAAAACAAGCCTCCACACAAACCTGGGCCACCTTCGTCCGAGGAATGCTCCCCTCAAACAGCGAATCTACGCCTTTCATGACAATCCGATCGTCGTTATCATCATTTTTCAGCCCACCGGGACGGACGATCGTATAGCTCAGGCCACTACGTTGCAGATATTCCTCTGCCCACTTCTTCCACACCAAAATTCCCCAAAAAAGATTCAGCGGATGCAGAAGCTTCGACACACAGAGCGACGTGACCAGCACAAACTGCTCAATGCCCTCTGCCTTCGCCGCATTAACTAAGTTCTTCGTGCCCTCAAAGTCCACCAGGTAGGGCTGCGTTGGATCAATGCTGGGTTTCGCACCCGTGGCACAGAAGACGATCGTACAGCCGTTCAGGGCGGTCTTAAGGCTCTCTGCTTGTAAGACATCACCTGTGACGATTTCAACGCCTTCGGGCAGGAGACTCGTGGCTTTCGCCGCATCCCGCACAAACGCCCGCACTTCAATGCCCCGATCGACCAACTGCTTGACAATTCGGCGACCTGTTTCTCCAGTCGCGCCCGCAACAAATGCTTTCATCTTTCTTTTTCCCTGTGGCAATACGGTCAATTCCAGGATACATTAGCCAATGGAGACGTTGAATTCGGTGATTTCGCCAACCGCATGGAAGATTCCCCTAAGTTATGCTGAGACCTTACCCATCAGGTTCCCAAGCTCTCAGGAGAATTTCATGCAAGCGCAACCCACTCATTCCGGATATTCTTCTAATTGTGACCCTTCTCTGAGCTTGGAACCTGTGAACGACGTCGTTCAATTTAAAAGTCGTTTTGTAGACTGTATGGAGATGTATGCTCCTGCTGCGATGGTGGCTGAGTATTTAGATCACCATTCGGAGTGGTTCCGGCGCTGTGCTGAACCGATGACCGTGGAGCCTGTCGGGAAGACAGGCTATATTTTGGTGGTCGGTCGCTATGGGTCGCTGGGCTTTGAGCTAGAGCCGAAGATCGGGTTAGACCTGTTGCCGGGGGATGCCGGGGTATATCGGATTGAGACGATCCCCGTGCCAAATTATGCGCCCCAGGGCTATGACGTGGATTTCAAAGCAGCGATGGAGCTAGTGGAGCACGATCGTACAGACCAAGATACGAATGCGCCTGACCGAATGACCCGAGTGCAGTGGGATTTAGACCTTACGGTGTCGATTCAGTTTCCGAAATTTATTCAAGCATTGCCATCGAATTTAGTCTTGGGAACGGGTGAACAGCTTTTAAAACAAATTGTGCGTCAGGTTTCGCGGCGGTTGACCCATAAGGTACAGGAAGATTTTCATAGCTCTCGGAATTTGACCTTTCCAAAGCAAGCTCGAAAGTGGTTTTTTCAATAAGTGATTGAATGAATTAAAAATCCCCCCGATCGCAACACCCTTAGGCTGAACGATCGGGGGATTTTGTTGAGCCGTCATGAGTTCTTGAAACTATTGCAAACCCACTGAACTGCCTTTCCAATCCTGCTGCGATTGCGTCAGGACGTAGCGGGCAACGGCCTCGATTTCGGCGGAGGTGAGATTGTCGCCAAAGGCGGGCATGGCATTTTTACCGCCTGTGACCTGCGTTTTAATCGCCGCGATCGAGTCCATGGCATACTTCGCTAAGGCATCCTTAGAAAGATTTTTTTCCGCGAGGATGACGTTATTGCCACCGATATGACAAGCCGCACAGTTAGCCGTGAAGACTTTGGAGCCTAAGCTGGGTTCAATGGGCGCAGGAGATGGTGCGGGTGCAGGTTCCGCATTCGCCATGGGGACGATCGTAAAACTCAGACACAGCATCAAGACGATCGCCATCCACTGACGACCTAAATGGCTCAGAACAACAGGGAGCTTAGGCGCGTCTACTGCGTTCTGGAAGCTTGCAATCAAGCGTTGAAAAAATAGTTGACCCGATCGCACCAAGATTCCCACCCGATTTTCTCCGTGAGCAATTTCCTTAGCAATACTATACCAAGCCATTTCCTGATTAGGGGCGATATCCATAGGGCGATTGCCGCCCTGAATCGGAAAATTTAGGGTCACTGAAATCTTTTCCAAGAAAAGTTTTCCATAAATAAACAGGGGAGAAACTAATTAGTTTTCTCCCCTGTTTATAATTCTGATGCTTTAGCCTGATGATAGCGACGATAGATTAGCCTTCGACGACAATCTTACCGACCATGCCCGCACCTCGGTGAGGCATACAGAAGTAGTCATAGTTCCCAGCAGGTGCATCAGCGGGGAAGGTGACGGAGAAGCTTTTGCCTTTGCCTTCTAACCCTTTGTGGGAGAGGGAGGCCGCAAGTGCAGCATCGCCAGGGGTCTTGCTAAATTGGACGTTGTGAGGAGGAAGTGCGCCCACGTTCCAGGTGACAGTGTCGCCGGGCTTGATCGTTGCGATCGCAGGTTCAAAGACCAACCCTTTAGTACCACCCATCACAATGGTGATTTCTGCAGCAGAAGCTTCAGAGGCATTCATGAAGAATGTACCCACAACCATGATCATGGCTACGGAAAAAATTGCAAGTTTACGTGCTGCGGATTTTAAAAATGTCATACCGTTCCCTCAAAAGACAGGTTTCTTATGTCTCAGTATAACTTAGACAGTCTGTCGTAGATGAAGAAATTCTGTAGGGAAAACCGTTTTTTTGACGATCGCAGTCTGGGTTTGTCATCTGTCCCTCAAGTCAATCGCCTAAAACAAGTCTGAGGTTCCCCAGCCTGCGGCTTTTTCGGCGGCTCTCAACACAAAGGCGGCGATCGTCTCCACTTCGTCCTGGTTCAACCAAGCTTCTTTGATTTCTCGACAGCCGTAGTTATCATCTTCGCCGTCATAGCCCAAGGGGTGACGCATGTAGGCAACGAGGGAGTCGATCGTGTCGCGGGGTGGTGTTGCGCCTTGCAGGGCTGTGAGGGAAAGGGGCAGTTCCGGTCTGGAGAGAGTCGCACCACCGACATGACAGCTTTGACAGTTTTGACCAAAGAGGGTTTTGCCTTGCACTAAGCGACTGTAATCAAAGGTTTTGGTCTCACCACTGGCGTTTTTGACCACTTCGGCGATTTCGTCAGGCTGGACTTTGAGGTATTGCGCAATGTAGGGATCGGGAGCGGCGGCGGCAGGTAGGACGATCGACTGGATCATCAGAAAGACAGAAACCAGAACTATCTTGATCGCGTTCAGACCGATTGAGCTAAATCCAGTTCTAATGCGTTGAATCATAAATCCTGCCGTCAGCGAAGTGGGAGAGCTAAACATTCATAAAAAATCGACGCCGAGTTTCCTGAGCGTCGATTTCCTAATATTAAGTCTTGTAACGAATCAATTCAAGCCTTGCCTCAATTAAATCCGATCGACTTTGGAGGTTTGGAGGATTGAGCAGGATTTAGTAGAAAATCTTCCCACCGCCCCAACGACCACCCACGACCTTGGGTTGCATGAGGATGTGCCCTGCAATAACCTTCAGATCTTCATCGGTCAGGTTGCGCATTTCAGGGAAAGTATCCTTGCTCTTCAGGCTTGGGTGCATTTCTGCAATTTCCTGAACACCGTCATAACTCGTGGGGTTCTTCATGTAGTCCACGAGAGAGGCGATGCTGTTCCGAGGAGGAGTCGCAAGGTCAAGGGCTTCGGGGTCAAGGCCCACGTTCGGGTCGGTTTTGGTCACGCCACCTGCATGGCACTGGGCGCAGGCATATTGAAATAGACGTTTCCCTTCAGACACCTGCTTCAGGCTGAGGGTTACGGTTCCACCGTCGGGGGTTGAGGGGACGGTCCGAGTTGCTACGTCCATTTCGGCGGCTTGCGCTGCGGGGACAACTTGGAAAAGGAAGACGATCGCAGCAATCGCAATCCCTAACAATCTTTTAAGCATGGTTCTCCTTCAGACGTGCTCGGTTCAGACACAACACAACAGTTCTCTATCTATCATTATCACGGGAAGAGGCAACGAAACACTGTTTTCTTAGAGAAGACTGTTACGTTTCGACATATTTGAGTGATGGGGTGATGGGGTTTGGGGGTGATGGGGTGGATTTAGTGGGTGAGTTGGGGGGCGGGGTGGAGGGTGATGAGTTGGGCGAGGGTCTTTTTGAGTTGGGTGCGGGAGACGATCGTGTCTACGAGGCCGTGGGCCAGGAGATATTCGGCGGTTTGGAAGTCGTCGGGGAGTTTTTCGCGGAGGGTTTGTTCCACCACGCGGCGTCCGGCGAAGGCGATCGTCGCCTTGGGTTCCGCAATAATAATGTCGCCCAGCATCGCAAAACTGGCGGTGACGCCTCCTGCTGTGGGATGGGTGAGGACGGGGATGTAGAGGAGACGCTCTTCGCGGTGGCGCTCTAAAGCACCGGAGATTTTGGCCATTTGCATCAGGCTCAACATGCCTTCCTGCATTCGGGCACCGCCAGAGGCGCAGATGATAATCACGGGAATGCGCTCTTCGGTGGACCGCTCAATCATGCGAGTGAGTTTTTCACCCACGACGGATCCCATGCTGCCCCCCATAAAGCGAAAGTCCATGACGCCTAGTCCCACAGGATTTCCTTTGAGCTTGCCAATGCCTGTCTGGACCGCATCAACCAGCTTGGTTTTTTCCTGCATTTCCTTGAGTCGATCGATGTAGGGTTTGCGATCGCGGAAACCCAAAGGATCGATAGAGTGGACAGCGGCATCCATGGGTTGCCAGGTATCTGCGTCGATCAGTTGGCGAATGCGCTCGTCGCTGTAGACCCGCATGTGGTGGTCACATTCGAGACAGACCATTTGATTAGCCCGCAGGTCTTTGGTATAGCTGAGTGCCCCGCAGGAGTCACATTTTGTCCAAAGGCCGTCGGCGATTTCCCGTTCACGATCGGGCTGGGCAGGTTCGGGGGATTCTTTGCGACGATTTGCAAACCAATCAAATAACGACATGACGAATCACCAATGCTGGAGGGCAAGTGCTTATGAGGGCGTTTTGATTATAAGACTGGGGTGATCGCTTCTGATCGCTATGATGGGATTGGGGCAAGGGATTGGATCCTGAGATTAATTTGGTTTGGAGAGAGGTTAGGAATGATGGAGCGAAAACCGATCGCGATCGTGGGCGCAGGTCCGACGGGAGCCATGCTGGGACTTTTATTGGCCGAGCGCGGAATCCCGGTGGTGGTGATTGAAGCCAGTCGAAATTTTCGGCGGGTGTTTCGGGGGGAAGGCTTGATGCCCAGTGGATTGGAAGCTTTGGCGCAGATGGGACTGCTACCGCTGTTAACCGAAGCCTCAAATCCCGTGCCGAACCAGCCGATCGGGTCTTGGGACTTTGTGATTGAGGGCCGATCGATTTTTTCAGTGGATGAACCCATGGGCAACGATCGACCCTGCACCCTGGTCGCGCAGCCGCAGCTCTTAGAAGCCGTGATCGATCGAGCCAAGGCATGTGCAAACTTTCGATTTATCTCTGGAGAAACGGTTCAATCGCTAGCTTGGGAAGATTGCGCAACCTCAGAACCCCCAGAATTGGAGGCAGGGGGCGGTTCGGCCCGAATCTCAGGCTGTATCCTGAGTAGCGGCGAAACTTTAGAAACCTCTCTAGTGATCGGCTGCGACGGTCGGACTTCGACGGTGCGAAAATTGGCAGATTTATCTCTGGACGAGTCTTCAAAGCCCTTTAATATTCTCTGGTTCAAACTACCCGATACCGATCGCCTCCCCGCGTCCAATCCCTTTACGGTTTTTGTCAAAGGCGATGCTGTATTCAGTGTATTTCGCAGCAGTGAAGGCTTAATTCAAGTGGGCTGGACGGTGCAAAACGACGATTGGAAAGGGGTGACAGACTGGAGTGAAACCCTCGCCGCCGCTTCTCCGCCTTGGCTGGCGGAATACTTTCGGAGCCAAGAGATCGTCGAAACGATCGCCGATCGGCCCGTTTTACTCACCGTCACCGTCGGCTATGCAACCCATTGGTCGAGACCCGGATGTCTATTGCTAGGCGATGCAGCCCATCCGATGTCGCCGATTCGGGCGCAGGGGATCAATATGGGGCTACGGGATGCGATCGTTGCAACGAACCATTTAGTCCAGGCTTGGAACTCAGGAATACAGGATTCTAGGGATTTAGATCAAGCGGCAGTTCAAATTCAGGCCGATCGGGAACCCGAGATTCGGCGGATCCAAGCCTTACAAGCTCAAGAAGCGGCGGACGGAGCCAAACTGCATCACAGCGCTGCACTGAGAGCAGTGATCAAAGCCTTAGCGCCCGCGATCGGGATTGGGCTGAAGCAGAAATGGCTGTGGCGACAGCGAGAACTGCGATCGGGGATTGCGGTGGTCAAGTTAGAGTCTTGAGATCCCAAACATCCTAGAATAACGAGGTGAAAATCTGACTCAACACTTTGACTAAGGGCCATAGAGCAATGACAAAAACAGCGTGGGTGTTTCCAGGACAAGGATCGCAGGCCGTCGGCATGGGCATGGATTTGCTGGACATTCCAGAGGCCAGGGCGAAATTCGATCGGGCCAGTGAATTACTAGAATGGTCGGTGGCCGATCGGCTGCAAGGGGACATCACCGAACTGTCCAAGACGCTCTACACGCAACCTTGTCTATATATAGTAGAAACCATTTTGGCGGACCAGCTCAAAGCCCAGGGCAAAACCCCCGACTTCGTTGCAGGGCACAGTCTAGGCGAATATTCAGCCCTCTATGCCGCAGGGGTCTTTTCCTTTGAAGCGGGCCTGAAACTAATCCAAACCCGATCGCAGCTCATGGACAGTTGCTCCAGCGGCAGTATGGCCGCCTTACTGGGCTTCGATCGATCGGCCTTAGAAGCGGCGATCGCCACCACCGAAGGCGTGGTCATGGCCAACGACAATAACGACGGCCAAGTCGTCATCTCAGGCGAACCCGAAGCCGTCGATGCCATCCTCGCCAGCGTCAAATCCAAGCGCGCCGTCAAACTCAATGTCAGCGGAGCCTTCCACTCCCCCTTGATGGCAGATGCAGCGGCCACCTTCAGCGCCGTCCTAAAAGACATGCCCTTCAACGATGCAACGATTCCCGTCCTGTCCAATACCGATCCCACCCCCAGCACCGCCGCCGAAGAACTCAAAGCCCGCCTCAGCCGCCAAATGACAGGCAGTGTCCGCTGGCGCGAAATTTCCCTAGCGCTCCCCGGTTTAGGCGTCACCGCTGTCACAGAAGTCGGTCCCGGCAAAGTCTTAGTCGGCATCATGAAGCGAACCTGCGAAGGCGTGGACTTTGGAACGATCGGTACTTTGGCAGATCTAGCGGCGATCGGCGGTTAGAACTCTTCTTCGTTATTGAAGTGCCCGATCCCCCTAAATCCCCCTTAAAAAGGGGGACTTTGACACATTTCCAGTTCCGGTCCCCCCTTTTCAAGGGGGCTAGGGGGATCGAGCATTCAAACAAAGACCCTACACCCGTCACCGATCCAAAATCCAAAATCCAAAATCCAAAATGTCTAAGGCCCTCGTCAAAACGCCCGATCGTGAACCCCTCGTCAGTCTGATGCTCTACCACCTCTTTAAGTGGTCCTTCGTCAGCCCCGTCTTCCACACCTACTTCCGAGGCAAAATCCACGGCGCACAGCACGTCCCCAAAAAAGGGCGTCTCCTCGTCGTCAGTAATCACGCCAGTGACTTCGACCCACCGATCGTCAGTAACTGCGTCGGTCGGCCCGTCGCCTTCATGGCCAAGGAAGAACTCTTTCGGGTTCCGGTGCTAAAGCAAGCCATCACCGCCTACGGTGCCTACCCAGTCAAACGGGGATCCGCCGATCGCTCTGCCATGAAATCCGCCGTGGCCTCCTTAGAAAACGGCTGGGCAACGGGCTTATTCCTCGATGGCACTCGAATGCCCGATGGTCGAATCCACGATCCCAAAATTGGCGCAGCTTGGATTGCCGCCAAGACTCAAGCCTTGATTCTGCCCGTCTGTCTCTGGGGCAGCCATGAAATCTTTCAAAAAGGCTCTGCCCTTCCCCGATCGGTCCCCTTGACCGTTCGCATCGGCGCACCGATCGCACCGCCCTCTAGCACCGATCGCGCTGAACTCGATCGCGTCACCCAAGACTGTGCCCAAATTATTAATCAACTTCACGAGTTAGGACGATAACACCATGTCGGATCAGAGCAACATGTCGGATCAGAGCAAGCCCCAAGACCTTCGCCAAAGTTTGATCGACCTCCTAGATGAAGCAGAAATGGATTGGCTTCAGCCCCATCTCGATCGCGAGGTGGTCGTGTGGGTGGATCAAAGCTTAGATCTCGTCGAAGTCGGGATGGCGATCGCCCAAGATGACGCCAACACCGTCCGGCGCTGGATTGAAGAGCAGTTCCTGATCAAACCCGATGCCGATCGCATTGCAAAATGGGAGCCTTCGATTCGATTCTTGGCCCTGATTGTTCAGCCCTATGTCCTGATCCAAGACCGGGCTAATTAACCGCAGACTTTCTTAAATCTATTCATTTTGAGAAAACAATTCATCAAAGCTTCTCCGAACTCCTTAAATTTCGTATCGGAAGACACGAACAGATTTATCTCCCATGCATCAGAATAAATACGGAGATTTCAATCCGTCTTAAGGCATACCTCCTAGGTATGATT
>JAAFJU010000106.1 GCA_013298165.1 Synechococcales cyanobacterium bin31.maxbin.ball.101
GAGCCTGAAAATTCCAGTGGCGATCGTCAATAGCTTTGTCATAACCCCTGTCATCTCGGGCGCTTCAGTCTACCTAGCCTATCGTTACATTTCAACCCAGACCTCAGACTTGGGTGGAGCTGTCACGGAAGCCCTAGGAAAAGCCGCCCAACTCATTGCAGGGTTTCTTCTCTACCTGATTGCCGTCATCATTGGCTTTTGCCTCCTGATCATACCTGGATTTTATGTGGCGATTCGGTTAGGGTTTGTGCTGTATGGCATCATGATCGACGATCTCGATGCTGTAGCGTCTCTTAAGTCAAGTTGGGAACTCGTGGGTGGACGTTGGGGAAGCGTCTTTGTGGCACAGTTAGTCCCTGCACTCTGCTTCATTGTCCCTCTCGTAATCATCTCCGCACTCATCGGTGCGATTCTGGGTCCAAAGGCGATCGTGATCACAACGATCTTAGGAGCGCTGGCGGGCTTGGCCGCAACGCCATTCCTCGTCACTTACTACACAAAGCTCTACCTGCGTCTGAAAGGATCTGACGACTAATCTGATAACGGACTAGAAGCAGTGTCTTTAGGTCTGGTGTACGATGAGAGAGCGATTTTTGTCACTGCACATCATGCCCAGCCCTGAAGACAAGATAATAGAAGTGAAAAGCACGACGGACGATCCCACTCGTCAACCCCCGACCCCCTTGCGCTGCATCTTAGGGGCGATCGTGGCAGGTTTTATTTCATCTCTATTGTGGCGATTGACCAATTCCATTGCAATTAGTTTTGCGAGTACGCCGATCGACTCACCGAATATGATCGTGATTCGCATGTCTACGGCGGTTCGGACTTTAGTGGTGGGGATGAGTTCCCTAGGAACCGGAATTTTTGCGTTGGCCGCTGTCGGGTTGACAGGTTTAGCGCTACAGTTGTTGCTTGGAAAAGGCAACGTAAAAACGGAAAAAGCAGAATGACGATCGGCGTTTGGGTATTAGGCGATCAGCTTTGTTTAGATCAGGCCGCACTGCAAGCCTTAGATCCAAACACACCTGTGATTTTGATCGAATCCTTAGATCACGTTCGAGTCCGATCGTATCATCAGCAAAAACTAATCCTGATTTGGTCTGCCATGCGCCACTTCGCAGCAGAACTCAAAACCCAAGGATTTGATCTCACCTATAGTGAATGCGATCGGTTTGAGGAAGCACTGCAAACTTGGATCAAAGCCAAAGGCATTACAGAACTGCGAATCATGCAGCCTGCCGATCGGCCCTTTGGTCAATTGATTGCAGACCTCACGTTACCTTGCAAGATTGTAATAGTCCCAAACAATCAATTCCTCTGGACCGAAGCCGAGTTCAAAACCTGGACAACAACGCGAAAGCGATTGCTAATGGAAGACTTTTATCGCGAAAGTCGAAAGCGATTTGATCTGCTCATGGATGAGAATGGCAAACCTGTGGGCGGTGCCTGGAACTTCGACAAAGAAAACCGCAAACCGCCCAAGAAAAACGACCCCACCTTCCAACCACCCGCTGCACAATGGTTTGACCCCGATGAGATCGTCCAAACCGTGACCCAAAAAGTCCAAGATTTATCGCAATCTGGAACGATCGAAACCTATGGAACCGCCGACAGCTTTGGCTGGGCCGTGAACCGATCGCAAGCCCTCCAAGTCCTCGACACCTTTATTGAAACGCGCCTTTCCACCTTTGGCCCTTACGAAGATGCCATGGTCACAGGCCAAGACACGCTGTGGCATTCCATGTTATCCCCCTATTTGAATTTGGGATTGTTAAGTCCGATCGAAGTCGTCCGTCGCGTTGAATCGGAGTTCAAATCTCGCAATGATCTCGAAATCAACAGCGTTGAAGGATTCATTCGTCAAGTGATTGGTTGGCGCGAATATATGCGGGGTGTCTATGCCTTAACCAGCGACGACGAAACCCGCGAAATCCCCTACGCCGAATCCAATTGGTTTGACCATCAGCAACCGCTCCCCGACTTCTTTTGGGATTCTAAAAAAGCAACCATGAATTGCTTAAAACAATGCTTAGATCAAACCGAACGCACCGCCTATAACCATCACATTCAGCGACTCATGATCCTGAATAACTTCGCCCTAATCGCAGGCTACAATCCCCAAGAAATCGAGAACTGGTTTCACTCAGTGTACATTGATGCTTACGACTGGGTGATGCAGACCAATGTGATTGGCATGGGACAATATGCCGACGGTGGACTGCTAGCGTCAAAACCCTACGCCTCTTCTGCCAACTACGTCAATAAAATGAGCGACTATTGCAAAGGCTGTCAGTATGATTTCAAAGCGCGCACAGGCAAGAAAGCCTGTCCCTTTAACTATTTCTATTGGGATTTCCTCGATCGCCACCGCACCAAGCTCACCACCCAAGGCCGCATGAGCTTCATCTTAAAAAACCTCGATAAGATGGCCGACGGTGAACTAGAAGAGATTCGAGAACTGGCGCGATCGTGGCACGAAGGGTAACGATCGCCCCCCAGCCCCCAATTCTGGGGGTGCCAGAGAAGATGTGAAGAATCTGTGTCTCTTCCTAATTGCATATGCCCTAGGGATGGGAATACTAGGTACAATCAGGCCAACCGATCGACCTCCCATCGATCGCGGACACTCAGATTCATTGTTCTAGACAATCTTCTTCTTCTTCTCTAAATCTCTATACTATGCTCACCAAATCTCTTTTCTGCGCGGCGATCTCGACCCTTTTACTCGGTGCGATCGCTGCTCCCCGTGTCAACGCTGGACCCGCTGTAAGCGAAGGTAAGAATGTTGGCACGGATGGTACAACGATCGGCACGGACGGCGACACTTGGTTTTTGCGGACTCCCGTGGCGGACACGACAAAAGCCTTCGATGGCGGAACGTTACGGGTCTACGATGTCCACATTGCCAAAATGGTCGAAATTACTCACTTCAAATGTAATAACACTCGTAGTCGTGCCGATAGAACTTGGTTCTACTCCGCAAATGATAAAAATATGGGGCAATTTCGGATTAGTTGTAAATTAGCGAATGATCTCGCGATCGCCTATGGCATGAGAAAAGCGGAGCCAACGGCTATCTTTATGGCTGAAGCTGAAGCACCCAGCACCACACCCATTCCAATGCTGGATATCACAGGCGGCAAAGTCAAAACTTGGATGAATTTCACCCAGAACTTTAAGCCAATTCGTTAATCGATCGGCGAACCAAGATTCTATTCACATCATTCATCATCATGAAATTAACCACGATCGCTCTTGTTTCCGCATTCGCTACCGTCATCACGCCGATCGCCGCGATCGCCCAAGCCAAACCCTTATCCAGCGACAATTTCAAACTCCCCAGCAGTAACATCCACTGTGTCTTCACCCCCGATCGCGGAACCGCCCCTGCCCAAGCGGCCTTTCTACGCTGCGACATTCAAAGCCAACTCAAACCCATGCCGCCCAAACCTAAAGATGGCTCCTGTAATCTCGATTGGGGGAACGGCCTAGTTCTGCCCAAAGCCTCCAAAACCGAAGTCCTCTGCGCAGGCGACACCATTTATGGTCCCAGCTACCCCGTCCTGCAATATGGCAAAACCTGGAAAAAAGCAGGATTCACCTGCCAATCTAGCGCCAAAGGACTAACCTGCACCAACCCTAAAAAGCAAGGTTTTTTCCTCAATCGTCAAGAATGGCGATCGTTCTAATCGATCTCCGGTTTAGGCGGGACCGGATCATACCCGCCTTCACAAAAAGGATGACAGCGGCCAATGCGTTTGACCGTCAGCCAAGAACCCTGAAGCGGCCCATGCCGATCGATCGCCTCTAACGCATACTGCGAACAGGTCGGCATGAAGCGACAGGACGGGGGCGTCAGGGGCGAAATGAACTGTCGGTAGCCTTTTACAAGTGCAAGTAAAAGAATTTTCATGATTGGGATAGACTAGTAGACAGGAGAAATTTGTATTCGAGGTATGGTTATGGCTTTCGATTATCCTGATACTTTACGTTACACCGACACCCACGAGTATGTCAGCCTTGAGGGTAACACCGCGATCGTTGGGATTACCGCATTCGCGATCGACCAGTTGGGCGATATTGTGTTTCTAGAGTTGCCTGAAATTGGCGCAGAGGTCAGCAAAGGCGATAAATTTGGGACGATCGAATCGGTGAAAGCCGTGGAAGATTTGAAATCTCCCGTGACCGGAAAAGTCGTTGCCATTAATGATTCGATGGTCGATGCACCAGAAGATCTGGCCAATGATCCCTACAGTGCAGGCTGGCTATTAAAAGTTGAAATCGAAAACCCCAGCGAAATCGAATCCGGCATGAGCGCTCACGTCTACCGCGAAATGGTCGAAGGCGCATAGCAATCCTGGCGAACCGCCCCCCGGCCCCCAATTCTGGGGGAGTAATGATCTTATGGGTTTATTTCTGTCCAAACTGCTGCCGCTGTTCATCTATCCCATCGGCCTATCCTGTCTTTTAATGGTCATCGCGATCGTCCTCATCCTCAAACGACGATCGCGGCGGGCATTAATTCCCATGGGATGTGCGTTGGGGATTTTGTTGATTAGCAGTAGTGGCTGGTTTAGCACGTGGCTGGTGCGATCGTTGGAACAGCAATATTTTTCGCCGTCGTTTCCCGCGACAGGCGCTCAGCCGCTCCAGGCGATCGTCCTACTCGGTGGCGCGACAGGATCAAAGCTTGCACCGCGTCCTTGGGTGGATATTAGCGATGAAGGCGATCGGGTTCTTCATGCCGCCAATCTCTATCGCCAAGGTCGCGCCCCGTTGATTATTCCCACAGGAGGACGCATTGCTTGGCGGGGTCCGGGGGATTCGGAAGCGGCGGATATGTCACAGATTTTGCAAACGCTGGGGGTGCCGGAGTCGGCGATCGTCCTAGAACCCAAAGCGCTGAATACCTACGAAAATGCAGTGAATGTGCAAGAGATTTTGAAAGAACGCAAAATCGATCGGTTTCTACTCGTCACGTCAGCAGCACATATGCCGCGATCGATGATGATTTTTCAGAAACTCGGAATGGAACCCACAGCAGAACCCACGGACTACACCCGCACCGATATCGAATCTAAAATCACCGGGTTTCAAGACTTTCTCTTGAGCTTACTACCCGACGCAGAATTCCTCCGCGACACCAATCGAGCCATCAAAGAATACATTGGCATCTGGGTTTATCGCCTCAAAGGTTGGGCTTAAGATTCCACTTTGAACATCTCCACCGATCGCTGCAAACTCTGGGCCGTTTCCACCGTTTGATGGAGCGCGGTAGAAACCTGATCGGTCGCGGTGGCCGTGGCGATCGACACCGTTTCAACATTCATCATCAATTGCTGAATCGATCGGGCCGTATCCGCCTGCGTCAGCGCCGATTCCGAAATCGTCTTCACCAACCCATTCACCTTGCGCGAAACGTGGCTAATTTGCCCCATGGCCTGCTTGGTATTGCGAATTTGATGGCTGCTGTCAGCGGCCTGAGTCGTACCTTCAGCGATCGCATTGCTCAAAGCATGGGTTTCCACTTGAATCGACTCGACGATTTGGCTAATCTCACGGGCCGCCTGAGTAGAGCGTGCCGCCAAACTCGCAATTTCATTCGCAATCATCGCAAACCCACGGCCCTGTTCCCCCGCACGACTCGCCTCCAGACCCGCATTCACTGCAAGTACATCCGTCTGCACAGCAAAGTCGGTAATCAATCCAACAATGCGAGAAATCTGCGCCGAAGATTGACCAAACTGACGCACTTTTTGCGCCGTATCATCAACCGTCGATCGCAATCGCATAATTTTTTCAACCGCTAAATCCAACGTACCTTCATTGGATGCCACAACATCGATCGACTCCTGAGTCACTGTTTTGGCCTGGTTCGCAGCCGCCGCAACCTGCTCAATCGATTGCGTCATTTCCGCCACATTGGTGAGCAGCGCGGTAACGGCCTTGGATTGCTCCGTACTATCCTGGGAAAGCGATCGCAGCGCACCTTCATTGTCCACCAACAGCGTATTGACATTCAGGGTCGATCGTTGCACCTGAATCACGAGTTCACGCAGGTTTTCAATAATCGAATTAAAGAAATCCGCCACCGTTCCCAAGTCTCCCGACAGCACCTCCGCCCGCACCGTCAAATCCCCGCGCGTCGCCCCTTCCACCTGTTGGATAAGCTGCGAGACCTGCTGTTGCAGGCTATCTTTCAGAGTTTCAGTCACTTGGAGGGTTTGCTGTTGCTTTTGTAGGAGAGCGGCCTGGTCGAGGGCATAGCCGATTTGATTGGCAATTTGGACGAAGGTGGTGCTTTCGTTAATTTGCCAACTGCGGGGCGATCGGCATTGATGAGCGGCAAGCAGTCCAATCAATTGATGATCTCGGCGAATCGGAGCGACGAGATTCGCTTGAATGCCATTGGCCTCTAAATGAGCGCGATGGCGATCGTCTAATTTAGCCGTAGCGACATCCTCCACAGACCAAAATGCCTTCGTCATCGCATTAGGAACTCGACTAATTTGCAACAGATTTTCGATCGTCGTATGCAACAGAGAAGGATAGGGAGAAACCAACGATTCAGCAACGGCAATACCTTTATATTCATCATCAGTAAATTGATACAACACCACTCGATCGCACTGCAACAGCGATCGCACTTCCGTCGCCGCCGTCTGCACAATGCTATCGAAGTTCAAGCTATCGCGCATTTTGGCGACCACTTGGTTCAGACTTTGGGCATCTTTGGCCTGTTGCTCTTTACTAATTAATTCATTGGACAGCTTCTGCTCTGAGACTTCGAGACTATCGGCCAAGGTATTAAACTGCGTGGCCAATTGACCCACTTCATCATTAGAATTCACCCGCGATCGAGCCGTCCGATCGCCCAAAGCAAACGCCTGAGTCGCAAATCCCAGTTCCTCGATCGATTCCACCACCGTCTTGCGGAACAATGCATTCCATCCCAAAATTGCCACTAGGGAGAGCAGCCCCACCAGTCCTCCCTGCAACAGACTTTGGGTCAATAGCGCATTGAGCCGATCCTCTGGCGTACCCCGCACCAGCAAAGTTGGGGCCTCTGGAGTAAGTTTGCTATCGGGAGAAGCGCCAGGGTTTTCCAGGGTCCGATCGGCAAGAATTTTGGCCGCGACAGTGTAGGTCCGACCATTGAGATCGATTCGTTGCGTAATCGGTTGACCATTCGATGACTTTGCTTGCGCTTCAAGGCTCTTAATCGACTCATCGGGAAGGGCTAATCCTGGATTTTTTTGATCGAGAGAAGTAGTGAGGAAAATGCCATCCTTGTTCCGTTGGTAAATCGCACTGTAGCCCCCATTGGCATCATTGCTAAAAGCATCATTCGTGCGCTGAACGATCGGCAGCTTCCCATTCACCACGTCTCCAAAAACCAACGCCCCAACGACCTTCGCCCCCTCCTTCACAGGCGTCACCACAAACCGAATCAGCGCCTTACTTTCCACCCGATCGTCCAGCTTCACAGGAAACCCTTCGCGGCCAATTTCCGCTCGATCAATCAAGACACTCGCCTTGATCTGTTTACCTTGAGCGAGGGCTTCTGTGACCAAATTACTGGGATCAAACGCCTCACCTTTTCGGTTGTTGTTCGCATTGACAATAATTGTTTTATCGGCATTCACCAGCGTGACATATTCAATTTTACGAGCCTGTAATTCATTTTGTAAAATCTGTTGAATTTGCGGCAGATTACTCGTGTCTCCTTTAGCCGCAGCCACGATCGTCGCATTGTCCGCCTGCCCACGCGACCCGAATCCCATTTGATCAATTTTAGTGTTGTAGTTAATCTCCACAACCGCCAACTCTGACTGAGCTTGATTCGTCAATTGATTCCGAGACCCATTCACCAGCAAAACAATCGAACCCAATCCCACCCCCACCAGCGGCACCAAATTGCAAACCACGAGAGCAAGCGTTTGTTTTCGGCTGAGGGGCTGGTTTTTAAACCATTCGATCGCAGTGGAGAGCATAGGAGTGAAGAATGAAGAGTGAAGAATGAAGAAGCATTTAAGCAGGAATTAAATTAACCATTTGATTCAATGTGGTGAGCAGATCCTGTTCACTATAGGGTTTGGTAAAGTAGGCGCTGGCTCCTAGACTGGTGGCGAGACGGCGATGTTTTTCACCACTGCGGGAAGTGAGCATGGCGATCGGAATATGCTTGAGATGGGGGATCGATCGCAGACGATTTAACACCCCAAATCCATCCAGTCTCGGCATTTCAACGTCGCAAATAATCGCAGACACCTGCAATCCAGCTTCGAGTTTTTCCAAGGCATCTTGGCCATCTTTGGCCTGTTCAACCCGGTAGCCCGCCCGTTCTAGCGTCAGGGCGAGGAAACGACGAACGTTGATGGAATCATCCACAATCAGAATGGTGGACTTGCTAGTAGCCGATCGCAGCGGCAGATTAAAGTTTGCTTCAGGAATGGATTGCAATTCCGCACCCGCCGTATAGGTACTCATCCAATGCAGCAATTCATTCACATTCACCAGCGGCACTACGCGACCATCACCCAAAATCGTACAGCCACTAAAGCCCGTCGGTAATGCGAGGGGCGCTTCAATGCGACGTAAGGCGACTTCCTGCTCACCCCAGCAACGATCGACCAATAAAACTTCTTTTTCATTACCGCGCTGAGTGAAAAGCAAGGTAGGCGCATTCAGACTGGCGGGAGTTTCTAAACTTTGAGGTTGGCGGACGCAATTGAAATGCAACCATTGCCCAAGACGAACGAGCGGAATACTTTCATTATGGTGGGTGATGTATTCACGACCATTGATCACATGGAGCAGTTCGGGATCAAAAAGCTGCACCGCATCGATCGCATCATTCGGTAAACCCAAGAGCATTCCTTGACTCTCGGCCAGGAGAATCCGAACGATCGACAAGGTATAGGGCAATGAAAGTTTAAACGTCGTTCCCTGTCCCGGCTGAGTACTGACGCTGATATCCCCGCGAATTTGTTTGAGATTATCTCGCACAATATCCATCCCAACGCCGCGCCCAGACAGCTTTGTAACAGAGTCACTGGTACTAAAACCCGGTTCAAAAATAAGCGACAATAAATCCGCTTCACTGGCGCTGCTCAAAAGTCCCGCATCCAGTCCCATTTGCTCAGCCCGCTGACGAATCTTGTGCAAAGGAATGCCATTGCCATCATCTTGAACCAAAATTTCGGTGCGATTACCACGATGAATCGCTTTGATTTCAATCGTGCCTTCTTCGGCTTTTCCGATCGATCGTCTCGCGTCCGGCGTTTCAATTCCATGGTCAAAAGCATTACGCAATAAATGCATCAACGGATCTTGCAGCGCTTCGAGAATGTTTCGATCGACCAGGAGATTACCACCCGTGACTTGGAGTTTGACCCGTTTGCCATATTGCAGAGACAGGTCACGCAGCGCACGAGGGAAGCGATCGGTGACATCCGCAAGAGGCCGCATTCGCAATTGAGTCAGACGAGTTTGCAGTTGTTTGGCGGTTTTGTTCAAGTTCCGAGTGGTTTGACTCGCATCGTCAATACTCAGGTTAAGGTCACTGGTGACTTCTTGAATTTGGACTACCGTTTCCATGATCTGCTGCGAAAGTGAATGGAGTTCGCCGTAGCGATCGAGTTCCAAATCATCAAAGCCCGCTTTCAACGTCGCCATTTCTAGGGATTGCTGAGAGGTCTCACCATTTGATCCAATGGCACTCGATTCAATCCTAGGCGCAGGCGTTTGATCCGCGATCGTATTCGGTTCAACATAGCTACCTAATCGCAACCCTGTCGCCGGAATTCTCACCTCAGACGTAGGCACTTCATTGAAGGGATCAACCCCTGTGATCGGTTGACTGTCACGCGATCGAATCTCTGCTGAATCCGAGCTTTGGCTCTTGGAGGATCGATCGTACAGATTCCGCACTTCAATATTGGTTTGGTCGAGTTGTTTGACCCGATCGCCCAGCAAACGCATGAGACCGTTTAAGCGTTTGAAATACAGATCCAATCCATTCCGCTCGATCGCCAATTCCCCAAACAAATCATTCAATTGATTCAACTGTCGCACCGAAACCCGAACCGTCGCATCATCATCGGCGAGATTGGGTTGAGAACTCGATTCTTTATTCGACTGGAAATTGTCAGGCGTGACTTCAATTGGGATCTCGCTAGATCTAACGCTAGATGAAGCGTTTGGCAAAACATCAGACATAACATCAGAGACAGCAAAAGAGCCAACATTCGAAACCACTTCAGACTCCACGGACTGGAATTCTGACGGCATCTCGATCGGAATCACCTCTTGGAGCGCATCTGGCATCACAGATGAGAACGTTGATCCCTGAGATTCAAATGAGGGATCAACCATGGGTTCAAACACAGGGTCAAACGCTGGCGATGTCGCCAGTTCCGCTTCAGCCGCCGCGATCGCCTGATCCCAACTAAACGCATCCTCATCATCCTCTAGGATGTCATGCCCAGCAGCCCCAATCTCAGCCCCGATCGTAAATCCGCCAAATTCAAATCCTTCCAACGAAGTCGGCAACTGGGTAAACTGCCCACCCAACACCAAATGCTGCGTCGTGCGCCATGCATCCAACGCCGCGATCGCCGTCGCACAAACCTGCTCTTCACCACATTGAGACGCGATCGTCAGCACCGATTCACAAAGCTGACTAAACTCACCCAACTGCAACATTTCCCCGAGGCCACCCAATTCTTGAGCTAAAATCGTCACCTCTTCCCGCAGACAAGGCTGCTGCGGATCAGCCAACACCGCCTCCAACCGCTGCAAGCAGCCCTCCACCTCCGTCTCAAAAATCATCGGAATGATATCCTGCCCTTCATCCGATGACAGCATCGACGCCGCATCATCATCCTGCGGCACCCCCAACCGATCGCGCAATTGATCAAAGAGCGGCAACACACTATCCTTCAACCAAGGCGAATCCATCGACTCCGACGACGATTGTAAAAGGGAAAGCCGATCGCGATTGACCACTTGCCGCATGGAATTCACCGCATTCAGCGCCAAGGTTTCCAAACTGCCATCGAGAGGTTTGTCTCGCTGGTTTTTCAACACCTTCAGCGAATCTTCAATGCGATGCGCCAAATCACTCAGCACCGTAAACTGCATCATCCCCGCCCCACCCTTAATAGAATGGGCAGCACGCAGCGCGGCATTGATCTTACTCGCATCCACCTTTTGATCCGCCATGCCCAGAAAAGCCGTATCTAAATCATCCAGATACTCCTGCGCTTCATCAAGAAACTGGCGCTTAATTTCAAGTTCTTTGTCCATTAGATACACTCAACTGGTTTGGATTGATCGGCCATCGTGGGAGAGCTTGCAGCACCTAATTCACAGTAAAGGTTCCCACAGAAGCCTGGAGATCCTGTGCAACCGAGACGGTTTCGCGGAGGGTGGTGGAGATTTGTTTAGAGGATTCCGACGTGCGGGTGGAAATGAGGGCGATCGCCTTCATCAATTGCGAAATCTGCGCCGAGGTATCCACCTGAGACACCGTAGCATTTGAAATCGCCTGGACCAATTCATCCACCTGACGCGATCCATCCACCACTTGCCGCAGACTCGATTTGGCCTCACTCGCCATTTGACTGCTCTTCACAACCTGAGTCGTCCCCTGTTCCATGGCATTCACCACTTCCGAAGTCTCCTGTTGAATATTCGAGACAATTTGTTCAATTTCTCGGGTCGCCGCCGCCGATCGCGTCGCCAATTCCGCAACCTCCTCCGCAACCACCGCAAACCCTTGCGCCTCTTCCCCAGCACGAGCGGCTTCAATCCCCGCATTAATGGCGAGTAAATTGGTTTGCATCGCGATTTGATTAATCAACGAGACCACTTTGGAAATTTCCTGGGAGGCTTCCCCAAGCCGCTTCACTTTTTTCGCCGTTTCACCAATGGTGTCTCGCAGCGCCGTAATGTTAACCACCGTGGCATCCATCGCCTCTCCGCCCTGCTGCGCCTGGTCCGCCGCATTACGAGTGACAGCAGCAGCAGCCTGAGCATTGCTCGCCACGTTCAAAATAGACTGGGTCATCGCTTCGAGAGAATCCAGAGTGCGCGTAGTTTCATTGGCTTGCTCCATGGCATCGCTGGCCAACTGTCCGATCGCCGCTTCGTTTTTGCCAATCGAAGAGTTTACTTGGGCCGCCGATGACTTCACTTGGGTCACGACAGTCCGCAGGTTTTCAATAATGGCGTTAAAGAAATCCGCCACAATCCCAATCTCGCCCGCACTGACATCCGCCCGCACCGTCAAGTTCCCATCAGACGCCGATTCCACATCGCTCAGCAAATCCAAAAGCTGCATTTGCAATTCTTCTTTCTGCGATCGTTGTTCCTCAGACAGCTTTTGCGCCGCCCCCCGAGCCGCTTCAGTCTGTTCAAACAAATGGGATTGGTCTAGAGCATAGCCAATCTGCACAGAAAGCTGACGGAACAGATCAATTTCTTCTTCGTCCCACTCACGCGGCCCAGAGCATTGATGCGCACAAAGCAGCCCAATCAACTCTCCATCGCGGCGAATCGGCGCAACAATATTGGCCTGGACCTGCAGCTTCTGCAAAATCTTACAGTGACAATCCGTCAATTGCTGCTTAGAAATATCCGTCAAGGTCCACACCCGACCATTCTTGTAGCGATCGACCGCATCGGGAGTCAGCGGATCTTCAATCAATTCCCCCTTCGCCGAAACCCAGTTAGCGCCTAGGGACTCCGCCGTAACATACCCACTTTTAAAGTCAGGATTAAAGCGATACATCACCACCCGATCGCACTTCAAAAAGTCCCGCACCTCCTCAACCCCATTCTGCAAAATCACATCCGGGTCGAGATTCCGACGCAAATTCCCCACAATGCGGGCCATGCTGTTCGATCGATCGGTACTCAAAGTTTGAATCTTCACCAGCGTTTCAAGCTGGCCTGCCATTTGGTTAATATTGCCGCTCAGCAACGCCAATTCATCTTGACCTTCAACTTCCAGTCGGGTCTGCAATTTGCCTTCACCCAACGCTTTCACCGCCCGAGTCGCATCCAAAATCGGACGAGTTCCCCGTTTCGCAAGCCAAGCCGCTAAAAATCCTGTGCCCAATGCCGAACCTAAAGTACCCAGCAAAATCGTCGTCAAGAGCGATCGTTGCGCCCCGAAGGCCACAGTGTCATCCAGGGTAATGACGGTATTCCACAGGAGATTGATATCCCCAAGCTGTGGAAACGCCGCATAGGAAAGCATATAAAGTTTGCCATCATCCAGCCCCGGCAGAGTGTTGTTCTTACGATCGGTAATCGATTGCTTTAGGGCTGGGAAGATATCCGAGATGTTTCGATCAATATCATCTTTTTCATTCACATCAGAGGCTAAGAAGAGCGTGCCATTGCGATCGGCAATATGATAATGCTCACCGTTCCCTGAGAAATTTCGCGCCACATCATCAATCTTCGCCAGAGGAAGACGCAGCCGGACCACGGCAATGATATTTTTCTGATCTGAGTCAAAAATGGGAGCCGCAATATGAACGGCCCTGTCTCCGCTGGCCTTAGCGGTTGTGGGCGAGGAAATGAACGGGGACTGAGAGGAAAGGACCTGTTTGAAATAGTCCCGATCGCGGTGATTATCCAAGGCCGGACCCGCCGACTGAGAAATGACATTGCCTTCGAGATCAAAGACCGCGACGCTGTCATACATCGTTTTACTTTGAATAAACGCCGTCAAGTCATTGTCTTTATTTTCACGGGTCAGGGTGCTGCGAATTCGGCTATTGGCGAAGGTCGGCTGTTTTGCAATATATTGTGCATCGCTGAACCGATCGTCCATATACCGATTCAATTTATCCGAAAGACCCACAGAACGAGACTGTTCTGCTTTCGTAATTTGATCTGAAATGGTTCTATCCGCCACCACGTAGGCTAGTCCACCAATCCCCAACACGGGCAACGTGCCAAGAGCGATCGCCAACAATGTCGCCTTCTTCTCTAGACCTAAGGCTCCTAAACCAGACAGCCAAGACTTAGAGGGCTTTTTCTGAGGCGGTGGGAATGCAGGCTTGGGTCTCGGGGATAAGCCTGGAGGCTCCGACAGAGGAGTGGACTGCGATCGGGTTCTATCAAGCTGGTCAACCATAAGAGAAATGCATCCTAAACGTACAAGTGGCGATTTGCAACAGACCAAACAAACATCAAATCCAGCAAACACTCAAGTCAATTCTGGATTTGCAAAATCGGGGATTGAATCAACGCATCTGGATTCAAGACCATCAGCAGTGCCGATGAAGTCTCACTCGAAGCCACCCGCGCACAGGATTTCAAATAGGGCAATGCACTGGGAGGAACTTGAGGCGGCACCGGAACGAAAGCATCCTGCGCAATGGAAACCATCCCTTCGATCGCCTTCACGGCCACCCCTAAAGTGACAGTTCCCACCTTCAACACCACCACATGATGCGTCAGCGCCTCCAACTCCAACCGCCCCATCCCCAGCAAATACACCAAATCCACCAGCCACAACACCTGACTCCGACGATTCATCAATCCCAATACCGGAGCCGGGAGATTTGGCAAAGCGCTCAGACGATGACTCGGCAGCGCAATCACCTCCTGAACCTGCGTCAAGGGCAATAGCACACTCACCGCATCAAACAAAGACACCCGCAAATACCCCGTTCCCAAAGTCAAGAGAGACTTCGGGGCAAGGCCAGCAGGCTTTTGGGAAATTAGAGCCGAAGAGCTTGCTGTCGGACTCTGCGATTCTCCAACCCATGTTTCGACAGGACTATCAACAACATTCATGGTCAATTTTCATGAACAACAGTGAGAACAACGGTGAGAAAAAATAGAGCAAGAGGTGCAGCAATCAAATTAAAAATCGAAGCGTTACACTAGCCAGGTTCTAGCGGTTTAAGGTTTGAACCGCCGACAGGAGATCCTCACGGGTAAAGGGTTTGGTAATGTAGGCGCTGGCCCCTTGCTTCATACCCCACAAACGATCGATATCCTGATTTTTAGACGTACAAAACACCACGGGAATGTTGGCAGTCGCCGGATTTTTCCGCAGACTGCGACAGAGTTCAAAGCCACTCATTCCCGGCATCACCACATCGCTAATAATCAAATTCGGTTGATGCAGCAAAGCCAAATCGATCGCCGCTTTGGCATCCACACTGGTAATGACGGTATAGCCGCCTTCCCGCAGATATAGACTCATCAATTCCATTTCAGACGGTGTATCTTCGACCACAAGAATGGTCGCCAATTGAGTTGCAATAGATGACATGACTATGGGGGGTAGAGGACTATCAATCAAAGCCCCAAACTCCCAACCGGATTCAGCCGGGAGTTTGGGAGCGACATCGAAGCAATCAAGACAGATGTTGGAAAATGATTTTGAGCAGATCCGACTGGTTAAAGGGTTTGGTCAAATACCCGGATGAACCCACGAGCTTGGCTTTCGCCCGATCGAGAAAACCCGTATGGCCCGTCACCATAATGATCGGCAGATTCTTAAACGTCGGATGGCGACGCAACAAACGACAGAGTTCATAACCATCCAGATTCGGCATTCCCACATCCAACAAAATCAAATCCGGCTTGCTTCTCACCACCTGCATCAAGGCTTTCACGGGATCATTGACCATGACCACCGAAAAGGACTTGTCGTCCAAAAAGCAGCTAATGGCTTGCAGCACCGTGGGACTGTCATCAATACAAACAATGGTGTAGTGACCTTTCGCAGCAGCCGCAGATTGAGGCGACTTAGCGCCTGAACCCGATCGACCCACAGCATTTTCCCGTTCCGCCACACCCGTCGCCGATCGCAGACCCTCAGACTCCAAGGACATCCCCGCCGCTGGAGAAGGGGATGCTAACCGATCGCGGGATACCGTCGGCGTCGCCAAATGGGTCGGAATCACACCCGGATTAAAAGAACTGGGCTGGGCAGGAGCGGAAACCGTCGCAGCAGCAGCCTGCGATTGGCGCAGTCGGCCCTGGCAATATTCCACTAAACTCCGTAAATCCATCCGACAAAAATCAGGATAGGCTTCAAGCTGAGTCCGATCGACCACATCATGGGTTCCAGCCTTCACCGCCAGAAAGCCCTCCATCACCTCCTTCGCCAACCCATCAATCAAATTCGCCGCCTGGGACGGAGTCAAATAATTCTGTTCCACCAACCAACAAATAGCCCGATAGTCCGGGTCCGCCGTAAACTGCGATCGACCCACCTGCTCAAACAACAATCGCACCTGCACCCGCAGCGCACTCACAATGGTGCTGACCTCTCGCCCAATCCGTTGAAGATGCCGATCGAGCCGTTCAAAGGGATCCACCAGATTTGTGGCATAGA
>JAAFJU010000010.1 GCA_013298165.1 Synechococcales cyanobacterium bin31.maxbin.ball.101
CAAGGAATCGCAGTGGACATAGTGATCAGAACCGATAGAAAACCGTGAGATAGAGCAAGATGAAAGGCGATCGCCGAAAAATCAGGCTAGAGTATTCGGGCAAGGCATTCGAACTAGGCATTCGAGTTAGGTATGGTTATAGAATGCCGCGCAGAATGAAAAAACAGACATTAGAGCGTTAAAATTAATTGCCCGACTGAGTGAAGATGCCATGCCCGAAGATCAGAGTTCCACTTCTCCTACTCCTTCCCAGCCGTTCTCATCCCCAGACGATGCGGATGATGACGATCGGGGCTGGCTTGATGATCTTGAACCTGAGCCGATGTTAGAGGGGTCCCCGCGTCAGGGCGTTGATCCTAAAAATCCGATCGTCCTGGTGGAGACGGCTTTTTTGGCCAGTGCAGCGACGTTGATTTGGCTGGTGAACTTTTACTTTCCCATCGGTCCGGTGATGCTGCTATTTCCGATTCCGATCGCGCTGATTTATCTGCGTTGGGGCAATCGTCCGGCGGGAATGACGGTATTGACCGCGTTTTTACTGATTGGAGTGTTGATGGGTCCTTTGCGATCGGTGCAGTATTTGGTGCCGTACGGGGTTCTGGGGTGGACCTTGGGGGCGCTGTGGCAGCGGCGGGGGCGTTGGCTGATCACACTGCCGATCGGGACGTTGATTGCTAATTTTGGGACGTTTTTTAAGATTGGGTTGGCATCTATTTTGCTGGGGGAGGACCTGTGGCTGTATTTTACGATGCAGGTGATGGGATTGCTGGAGTGGGGGTTGGATAAGTTGAATCTGCTGTGGCAACCGACGCTTTTGGCAGTGCAGGTGGCGACGGTGCTGTTTTTGTTATTTAAGGATTTTATTTATACGGTTTTGGTCCATATTGTGGCTTGGTATTTGTGCGATCGGTTGGGCAATTCGATTCCTGATCCACCGAAGTTGATTCAAGCAATTTTTAATGAAGCCTAATGAGTCCTGCCTACCGATGATTTCGATCTTATGATTTCGATTTATACAGAGGTCGATCGCGCCCAGAATTGGATCGATCGCTATCGAGGACGGCTGCCTCATTTTGCCTGTGTTTTGGGGTTCACTGAAACGGCGCTAATTGAAGGAATTTCGGCAGCGGGTCAGCATCCTAGCGATCGGTTGTTAACGGCTCATGCGGATGCAGAATTTCTATTGAATGGGATCACTCCTGACGTGACGTTTCCGTTGCCACCTTTGATTGCAGGCGTGTCACCGACAGTAATCTCAAGGGCGATTGTCCAAACGCTAAAAATTCCTACGTTTTTGATTAATGCAGGATTGCCGCAGCCTCTCTCCGTTCCGTCACAGGTTTTGTCCACAACCATTGCGCGCTGTGTGAGTACAGGAGATGCGTTGCCGATCGCTGTGGTGCAAGATTTGTTCGCTCAAGGGCTGGCGATCGGACGGGATTGGTCACGGGCGCATCCGGGAGAGGTGTTGATGATTGGGGAATGTGTGGTGGCGGGGACGACGACGGCCTTGGCGGTGTTGATGGGGTTGGGGATCGATGCGGTGGGGCGGGTGAATAGCAGTCATTCCACCTGTAACCATGCTCAAAAGTTGGCGGTGGTACGGCAGGGGTTGGAGCGATTCAGGACCCGATCAAAGACTCTGGCGAGCCGCCCCCAAACCCCCAATTCTGGGGGCTTTGATTGGATTCAGGGCGTTGATCCGGTGTTTCAATTGCTGGCGGCGGTGGGGGATCCGATGCAGCCTGTGGCGGCGGGGATGGCGATCGGGGCGACTGTGCAATCTGGCGTTCTGCTGGCCGGGGGGACGCAGATGTTGGCGGTCTATGCGATCGCCCAGGCATTAGTCGTTAGTCAAAATCTTGCTTGGGACCCTGATCAGGTGGTGGTGGGGACGACGCGCTGGGTGGCGGAGGATCCTTCGGGGGATACGGTGGGGTTGGCGAGGGCGATCGGGCGGGTGCCGCTGTTGGGGACGGGGCTGGATTTTAGTACGTCGCGCTATGAGGGGTTGCGACTGTATGAGCAGGGATTTGTGAAGGAGGGGGTGGGGGCTGGGGGCTGTGGGATCGCGGCGGCGCTGTATCAGGATTGGTCCAATCAAAGGTTGGTGGAGACGATCGAGGATTTGTTAGATAAGATGGCTAAATAGACATGCGAAAACGACTGCTGGAAAGAGATCCCAGAGTCGATCGCGCGGATAGTGAGTTTCGAGGATGAGGTCGAGACCTAGGAACTGCGCCGAGAGAGCAGTTGCTCTTCAAGGGCTGCAATGCGGTTGTAGGCCGCTGTCAGTTGTGCGGTGAGGCGCTGAATTTGCAACTCTGGAGACAGAACTCGATCGCTCTTCGTGGCAAACATCTCGCCGCCATTGGTATCAATGAGGATATCTTTGTGACTGGATAGCTCGTCGAGAATATGGTGGTGAGAATAGGAACTTTCGTAGCCTGTGAGATTAGTCCCTTCGTTGCTGTGGGAAAGCGGACGACCATTCGAAGCGCCCGCCATGGTGGTCGCCACGAGGTGCGTTAGATCTTCGAGTCCCCGAGTAAGGGAGTCTAATTTCCGGGTGAGTCCAGAAATTTCAGTTTGCATAGTTTCCATTTGGATCGCCCCCATAAAAGTTTAGGTTGAGTGCGGTTGTGTCTATGGTATTGACAAAATATGATAAATCCCCATGAGATACGGAATCATTTAACCTTTGACCCAGAATTCCCCGATTAAAGTTACATTCGGAGGGGAGAAATCGGGGGCTATGAGATCGATTGAGATTTTACAAGTCTTTCTTCCTTTTGTTTTACGATCGGTTTTGATACGAGATTTTGCGGTTGAATTCTTGGGTGGGATTTTCTTATGTTGACGTTTCAGGACTTTTTTCAGGCTTGTGATGGGACTTGGAGTACGGAGCGCACCTACCACTATTACGATCAGGGCGAAATTGAGCGCTCCCATACCGATTTCACGGCGACGACTCTAGAAGGGGCGGTTAAGTCGAATCTCTTGATGGCGGTGATGCCGGAGGGGGTGACGGCTGAGGCGGTGTCGTCGTCTCCTGGCTTTGCGATTCGCTTTGATACGGTGTCGGAGACGGGGGCGACGGTGGGGATGAGTTTGCAGGCGTTGTTTGTGCCGGAGCAGTTTGTGGTGGGTGCGAAGACGGTGCAGGATATTCCACCACCGATGGCGGCGCAGGTGGCACCTCAGGAGGAACTGGTGCGGGGCTTTTATTTACGAAATGAGGGCTATTCGGAGAAGGGGGCGATCGCGGGACGGTTTACCTATTTGCCGACGCGGCAGACGTTGGAGATGACGACGGTGTATAGCCAGTCAGTGGCGGTGGATCAGATGCGGTTTATCGATGCGAATACGCGGTTGCGGACGATCGTGACCTACCGTCGCCCGGAGGGGAATGTGACGCCGACGGAGATTAGTCTTGTCGGATTTGGCCTGGAGCGTAGACAATAGGACGACTGATTTCTTAAGCTTCTTACCCCATGGATCGTCGATCGTTTCTCAAAAATAGTCTCAAAGCCTCTACGGCGTTGATGGTGTCGCCTGCGATGGCGCTGTCGATGACGGGCTGTCAGGCGCAGGGTGAGACGCTGCTGCGGCTGATGGCGCTGCGGGGGACGGTGCCGTTTCAGTTGCCGAAGCAGTTTCAGCAGAGTGCTTCGGGGCGATCGGTGGACTTTAAGCAAGTGCGGCAGTTGCGAGAGCTGTTTGGGCTGCTTCAGCAGTGGAAACGACAGACGACGGGGGAGGTGAAGACGCCGAAGGGGTTGCTGCCTTGGCCTGTGCCGCTGGTGGGGACGCCTGCGGAGGCGACGGTGCCGGATCTGGTGACGATCGGGGATTTTTGGTTGACGCTGGCGATTCGGCAGAAGTTGCTGGAGCCGATGAAGGTGGAGACGATTCCAACATGGCAGCGGTTGGATCCGAAGCTTAAGGCGTTGCTGATGCGGAACGATCGGGGGGAGTTGGCGACGGAGGGTCAGGTCTGGGGGATGCCCTATCGGATCAACAGTACGGTTTTGCTTTATCGCAAGGATATTTTTGCCGATCGACAGTTGCCGCTTCCGACGGATTGGGCTGATCTGTGGCGATCGGATTTGAAGGGGCGGATTTCGCTGCTGGATCAGCCGCGTGAGGTGATTGGGTTAACGCTGAAAATGTTGGGCAAGTCCTACAACACGGAGGATTTGGCTTCTGTGCCGGAGCTTCAGGCTAAGTTGGCGGAGTTGCACCACAATGCAAAATTTTATTCTTCGACCAATTATCTTCAGCCGTTGACGTTGGATCAGATTTGGGTGGCGATGGCGAGTTCGACGGATGCGTTGATGATGATGCGGCGCAATCCGAAGTTGGCGGCGGTGTTTCCGAGGAGCGGGACGGCGTTGAATGCGGATCTATGGGTGCAGCCTGCGTTGCCGGAGAAGGAGGAGCGGTCCGAGGCGGTGATGGGTAGCATCGCGGCTTGGTGTGAGTATGGTCTGGCGATCGATCGGGCGGCGGGGCTGTCTCTGTTGATGCAGGGGAGGTCGCCGATGCTGTCTCAGGTGACTGTGGATGGACTGGTGGACGAGTTACGAAAAAATGAGGTCTTGATGCCTGGGGACGATCGGCTTCAGAAGAGTGAGTATCTTTTGCCACAGCTTGGGAAGACGGTGGATCAGTGGCGATCGGTGTGGGAGACGATGAGGAATGATTAGGGGGTCGGTTGATTTATCCGGGCTTCGACTCCGCTCAGCCCTCTACTGTTCGACTCCGCTCAGCCCTCTACTGTTGTTGGGAGAGATCTGAGCGGAGTTGAGGAAGGATGGCTTGGGTTATTCTTCGAGCCAAGCTTTGATGCGATCTAGGCTCTTCCAGTCGGGTTTGCGAGTCAGTCCGTCTTGGATGTTGGAGAGGACTTCTTCGCGCAGTTCTTCAGAGACCATGATGATCTGTTGAGTGATTTCGACGTGGGAGCGGACGCCTTTTTTGCCGGAGTCGAGCATGGCCAAGGCAAGGTTGAGTCGCGCTTGGGGGTCTTGGGGGTTGAGTTTTACGGCTTTTTGAGCGGTGGTGAGGGCGAGGGCGGGTTTGTCGGCTAGGAGGTAGAGCCAGGAGAGGCAAGTCCAGGCGGCGCTGACGGTGCGGGACCGATCGCAGACTTCTTTAAAGACGGGGATGAGGGTGTCGATGGATTCGCCTGCTTTGTAGCGCTCTAGGCCCTGATCAAAGAGGTCTTCAACAGTTTGCGTCGTGGTCATGGTAGTAATCTCTCTCACGCGAGTCGATCGGTCGTGTAAATCTTACCAGCCTGATGGATTCGCGTGAAAGTTTGGACCGTTGGGATTTGATCGTTAGTTGCCGGAGGAGGAGTTGAAGTAGCCGTTGAAGTTAAGGTTTTCGGTTTGGGAGATGGTGTTGAGGGTCGATCGGGTGATCAGTTTTCCGGCTTCGACGAGGACTTTACCTGTAATCGGGTGCAGGAGGTCCTGCTCGGCCCGTCGTCCAATCAAGTCTTCGATGTCTTTGAGGGAGTTGATGTACATCCCAGGTGGGAGTTCTACGACGACGCCATCGTCTAGGACGCGGGCTTGACAGGCGAGACGCGAGTTTTGCTGGCAGGAGGTGATGACTTCGAGGGTGCGTTGCTCTCGGCGGTTCATGGCGGAGAGGTTGTTCATGCCGTCTTTGACGTAGATGTGGCAGGTGGCGCACATGCCGCGTCCGCCGCATTCTCGGAGGACATCGAGGTCTTTGTTGAGCAAGACGGAGAGGAGGTTGCCGTTGGTCTCTACGGAGGTGTCTTGAGCGATCGGCTCTAGTCGAACAGTTTTTGCCATGGTGAGGGTCCTGGGGGTGTGAGGTTGTGAGGGGTCTTTATATTCCCTTAAGAATTGTGGCTTCTTCGATAGTTAGCCCCGCTTGCTGGGCGGTTGTATCAAAATCTCGAATTATTTTTGAACATTGACTGCGGAAGTTTTGGGTCCATTGTCGGAGAGCGGTGAGTTGCTGGGGGTTGAGGGTGGTGAGCTTGGTGCTGGTGAGGTGGCCTTTGGGGCTGATGTCGATGGGGGGAAGGTCTGGGAGGTCGGGGCGCGATCGTTTGATTTGGCTGGTGGTGATGGTGCTGCCGAGGGTCTGGGCGGCGATCGTGGTGAGGTGGTTGAAGGCGTTGAGGTAGTCCTGGAGGGTGAGGGCTGATGAGGCGGCGGGCTGGGAGGGCGCAGAGGGGACGGAGGGCGCGGGATGCGCGGCCCTTGCGGAGGAGGGGAGGGCTGGGGAGGGCTGGGGACTATGGCGGGCGGAGGCCCAGGTTTCTAGGAGGGGGATGCTGATTTTTAGGTGGGCTTGGACGGTTTGGCAGAAGGTGCGGAGGTCTTGGGAGTTGTTGCGCCATTGGATGGTGCAGTGGGTGAGGACGGCGACGGTGAAGCCGTAACCCATACGGCAGACGTAGAGGCGGTAGGTGCCAAAGAAGAATTCGAGCTGCTGGACTTCGGGGGCGAGGCTGCGAAGGATGGGGGTGACGTTGGCGAGGAAGGTTTTGGGTTGGTGAATCTGAAGCTGGGGGTCGGCGGAGTAAAGGCGGGGGATGGTGCTGCCGTCAATTAAGGCGATGCCTGCAATTCCTGGTACAGTCAGGAAATCATGAATAACAGTGTCGGGGAGTTGAGGGGTCGCAATGGGCCTCCGATCGCTTTCAGGATGCGCCTTCGGCGAGGTTTCTTGGAGGTTGTTTTGGGGGGCTGAGTCGATCATTTTTTAACTCGCTGAGGTCGCTGGGGTCGTTACGTTTTGTTACGTTGTGGTCTTCTGGATTCGTGACTCTCGTATGAATCAGAGGCTGGGATTTTGTTGAGTCAGTTTTTGAGTCTTGGGGCTTTTTGATTCTGATGGTTTGTTTCTCTCGTCACGTTGTATGTGTCACGTCCTATGTCTGATCTTCCTTTTACGCTGGACCAGCTTCGTATTTTGAAGGCGATCGCCGCTGAGGGTAGTTTTAAGCGGGCGGCGGATAGTCTGTATGTGTCGCAGCCTGCGGTGAGTCTTCAGGTGCAGAATTTGGAGCGGCAGTTGGATGTGCCGTTGTTCGATCGGGGTGGGCGACGGGCGCAGTTGACGGAGGCGGGGCATTTGCTTCTGGCGTATGGGGAGAAGATTTTGACGTTGTGTCAGGAGACTTGTCGGGCGATCGAGGATTTGCAAAATCTTCAGGGTGGGTCTTTGATTGTGGGGGCGAGTCAGACGACGGGGACGTATTTGTTGCCGAGGATGATTGGGTTGTTTCGGCAGAAGTATCCGGATGTGGCGGTGCAGTTGCATGTGCATTCGACGCGCCGGACAGCTTGGAGTGTGGCCAATGGGCAGATTGATTTGGCGATTATTGGGGGTGAGTTGCCTCCGGAGTTGCAGGATTCCTTAGATATGATTCCCTATGCTGAGGATGAACTCGCATTGATTTTGCCGCCGGGGCATCCGTTGGTGCGGCAGGGGACGATTCAGAAGGAGGATTTGTATCGGCTTCAGTTTATTGCGTTGGATTCGCAGTCTACGATTCGGAAGGTGATTGATCAGGTGTTGGCGCGCTGTGGGATTGAGCCACGTCGGTTGAAGGTGGATATGGAGTTGAATTCGATCGAGGCGATTAAGACGGCGGTGCAGTCGGGGCTGGGGGTGGCATTTTTGTCGGTGAGTGCGATCGAGAAGGAGTTGCAGGCGCAGATTTTGCATCGTGCGCCGATCGATGGGGTGGAGATTAAGCGGATGCTGTCGGTGATTATTAATCCGAATCGCTATCGATCGAAGGCGGCGGATGCGTTTTGTAAGGAGATTTTGCCGCAGTTTACGTCGTTGGATGTAAGCTTCGATCGGGTTGGAAAGGGGGATTAGAGAGGAGAAGAGGGGCGCGGGAGGCGCGCCCGTACGATTTTGGGGAGGGGGTTAGCGATCGCGAATTTGCTTGGCGCGGGTTTGGTCGGTGAGGGATCCGGCTAGGTCGTTTAGGTTTTTGCGGGCGATCGATCGGCCTTCTAGGGCTTCTAGCATTTCGGGATCGGCTTCTAGGGTTTGGGTAAAGGATTCGGCGGCGGATTTCCATTGCTGTTGTTTGAGCAGGATTTGGCCGCGTCCGAGATTGGCGGAGGCTAAGGTGGGGTCGGTGGTTAAGGCGCGATCGAAGTCTTTTAGGGCTGGTTCGATGTTGTCGTTTTCTTGATGGGCGGATGCTCGTGCGGAATAAGCAAGCGAAAACTCTGGATTGAGGCGAATGGCTTCTGAGAAGTCTTCGATCGCTGCTTTGAAATTGTTTTGTTTGATGTGGGCTAAGCCTCGGCTGTAGTAGGCGGGGGCATAGTTTCGATCGAGGGCGATCGCTTGGGTGAAGAGGTCGATCGTGACTTGAGGTTGCTGTGTCGCAATTGGAATCCTAAGACCTTGTTTTAATGCCGCTTCGATCGAGGCTTTTTCATCCCCTATCCAAGTCCAAGAAGGAGGTGAAGGAGGAGGCAATGCTTCAGACGTAGAGAATATGAGGATTTCTGTATCGCGAGGCGCTTCAAATTCAACAATTTTTTGCTCAGTGATTTGTGCGAGTTGAGAATCAGCGCGAGCTGCAGAAATATCACCAAAGACCATAAATGTTCCACACCGTTCTCTATAGATCTCAGGAGGAATAAACTTTGACGATCTCAAAGCTAAAGCACCTGAACGATAGGATTCGATTAAAGCTTGATAATCTGCGATCGCAGATTTCTTGTTTTTCTGAATGGCATAGATTCTGGCTCTGGTCAGGCGAAGATCGACTTCCATTGGGAAAGTTGTAGGAATATATACCGTCGAATCAAATGGGTTATAGCTCACCACTTCAATGTTTGGGATTTTGGATGGGGTTGAAAATTTTGGCAGCCATTTTTCAACTCGCTGTCGGAATTCATCACTTCCTTTAAAGTTCTTAGGCAATGCAATGGCTTGATTGAATTGGTCAATAACCTTGTCCCATTTGTTCAATTCAGCATAAACACTAGCTTGAAGAATATAAAAATAGAGTGATTCCTTTGGTTCGGTTATTTGTAATTTATTATAAATTTCAACAACTTTATCCCATTCCTTCATTTGAGAATAAATTTGTGCTTGTGCCATTAACACTTCTGTTGTGCGTTTTGGATCAAGCTGTCGAAGCCGATCGTAATCTGCAAGTGCAGCAGCATAGGACTTACGATTGGTGTTTTGTCTTGCCCGCCAAGCATAGGCATAGGCAAAATCAGGGGCTAGGGCGATCGATCGATTTAACCGAGCTACTCCTTTACCCGATTTGTCAGATCTAGAGAATCCCATGGATTCATCATAAAATTCTATGGGTGTCACGGCTGGCTTAGGTTGAGAAAAGTCCTCTGGCCGTCGAGGTAAAGGGTCTCCAGACGAAGAAAATCTCTGTATGTCGGGTGGCGGTGGATTAAGTCTCTCCATATCTCCATACATGGTTTTGTATGAATTCATGGCTTCTTGTACCTTACCAGCCGCACCTCCCATCTTACCAGCCGCTTCTCCTGCCTTGTCTGTCTCGTCACGAGTTTTTGAAATCTGATTACGTTTTGTTTGCAATGATGCTTTACAGATTCGATCGCTTAATGACTGTTCTGCACGGGCGGGCGCGACGATCGTATAAATCCCAAGAAGTACTCCAAGTGACACATGACTACAAGCGCGAATCATCATGAATTTTCCCCGTGAAAAAGCTTCAAACAACTGAGTATTACGTAAAATACTATCAGGTCTGGAATCGAGATTTAGTTCAGAATTTACGTTGTTTTCACTGCGATCGGATTATTTTAAGATAGGCTCGATCGATTCCAGCAAAAAATATGTAGGGTTTGATAAACTGAATATAGAATCCACTGTACAGGGATGATTTATATGACTCTGATGCTAGATTTACCGCCTGAGTTGGAGCAGTATCTTTTGCAGTCCTCGGAAGAGCGTGGAATCACGATGGAAGCACTGACTTTACAGGTTTTGACGAGCATGATGGATGGTCAAAAGCAGTCACTCATTAAGGCTGGGACGGTTTGTGAGGTTTGGTCGCCTTATGAGGCATTTGAGGCGGCTGATACGATGTTAAAAGCTCTTTGAGTAACAACGTTTCATTGATTTTGGGATAGGTTAACTTTTTCTTGGAGTTTGATGTGTGTTTCTATCGATCGCAATTAGTCTTTGATGTTCGTCCTCGATCGCAAGACTAAAAGGTCCGATCGTCCTGCAACGGCTTAATTTCTTCCGGCGCTAGAATCACCACTTGATTGTCTCGCATGATCGCGATCGATTGACCTAAGCGACGATGACGTTCGATCGCTTGAGCGACAGCTTCTTGAATACCTGGCAAGAGAAATTGAGATAAGGGTTGTGCCGTTTTCTCTGTCATTACAGATCACCTTGAATGAACGCCCACTTTCCTGAATCATAAACGATCGGCGACTGATTATCTCCAGACTCAGCGATCGGTTGAGACGGCTGTGTTGAATTGTCGAAAATAGCCCATCGATCTGCGATCGGTAAATACAGGTCTACTAAATTTCTGCGTCCCCGATCGTACCGTCGCCGAATGGTTTCTTTAGGAATCGAATGGCCACCACTAGCTACGCGCAAGGCGACTCGTTGAATGGCTAATTCTGGACTTTGAAGCCAAAAGTACAACAGTGTCACCTGATATCCGCGTTGTTTACAATCTCGGAGAAACGGCGCAAACGATCGGGCGGCTAAGGTAGTCTCAAAGGCAAAGTCAACGCCTGATGCCCGTAAATCTTGCATCCGTTCCAACATCATTCGGCCTGCCATTACTGCGACAGAATCGGGATTTAGCGGGGATAGCCCTGCCGCGATCGCATCAGCATTGACAAACTCTTGGCAGTTGAGGAGCGCAGGCAAAATCGCTAGGGATGCGGTCGTTTTCCCTGCGCCGTTACACCCTCCAATGACAAAGACGTTTGGCATCAAAATTTCTTCATCACATCTCAAGTTGAAACCATTGTAATCGATCGCCCTCAACTCCGTAGAAACGTTAGAATACAACTATTCTCCATTCGCCAAGATTATGACTTCTGCCCCAACGCTCAATCCTACTGTCCTCAAGGCGATCGATCGGCTCAACTACCGGGCGACCATTGGTGATGTGGCGGCGCAGTCGGGGTTGGAGATTGCGATTGCGGAGCAAGGGGTGCTGGAACTGGCGACGGAGACGGGGGCGACGATGCAGGTGACGGAGTCTGGAGATATTGCTTATATTTTTCCCTCTAGTTACCGATCGATTTTGCAAAATAAGTATTGGAAAGTGGCGCTTCAGGCTTGGTGGGATGGAATTGCTGGAACGTTGATGTTTGTGGTCCGGTTTGGGTTTGGGTTGACGTTGTTTTTGATGTTGGGGGTGATGGTGCTGGTGACGATCGCGATGTCGAGGGCAGGGATGAGTGGGAATGGGGAGTCGCAGGGAGATGGCGGTGGTGGCTATGGTGGTCGTTATGGCGGTGGTGGATATAGTCCTTGGTCGATGGGGTTCTGGTCGTTTGATTTTGGCAGCTTTTTGGGGTGGGGAGACCGATCGCCCGATCGGAAACCAGGTTCGTTTCCTGAGGCGATTTTTTCCTTTGTGTTCGGGGATGGGAATCCAAATCGCAATTTAGAGGAACGTCGGTGGCAGTCGATCGGTAATGTGATCTACAACGCGAAGGGATCCGTCGTGGCGGAACAGGTGATGCCGTATTTGGATACGCTGGGGGGGAGTTTCGATCGGGATTATGAGCAGTTTATGATTCCAGTGATGTGTCGGTTTAATGGGAGTCCTGAGGTGACGGAAGAGGGTCAGATTTTATATCGTTTTCCAGATTTGCAAAAGACGCTGGGGGAAGTGAGTACGGCGGAGGCGGAAGAGTATTTACAAGAAAAGCCTTGGCGGTTGAGTAATGCGGATGGGACCTATTTGGTTTGGGCGTTTTTGTTGGGGTTGATTTTATTGGTGATGGGGTTGTTTTTTGCGGGACTGTTGCCGAAGTCGATCGCGGCTCCTGGAATTCTCTACAAGGCAGCGATCGCAAGTACGGCTTATAGTGCGTTTTATTTAGGGTTTCCGTTGGTGCGTTGGGTGTTGATGTGGGGCAAGAATGATCAGATTGCCAGCCGAAACCGCGATCGGGCCGCCTTTGCACGTCAATTGCGAACCCCGGACGAAACCCTTGCCCTTAAGCTGTCTCAAGCGAAAGCCTTTGCTTCTCAAACGCGGGTCGATCGCGAACAGATGGCTTGTACGACCGATCGGGATCTATTGGATCAAAACATTGAACAGCGCGATCGGCTTGATGCAGAGTGGCAAAAGAAATTGCAGGGGTGATGATGCTTTAAAGCGTTAGTTTTTCCATTCACCTTGTAGTGTGAAGGCTGCCCAGAAGTAGGGTGATGAACCTTCGTTCCAGAGTTTGAGTTGTGATTCTCTGAGTGATGCGGCATGACTTTTTTGGGATTGCCAGAGGGATTTGTAAAATTGTTGCATGAGTCTAGCTGTAGCGCTGTCGTCCACTTGCCACAATGTCGTCGAAACCCTCAGTGCGCCTGCGTACATCAGTCCTCGGGTCATGCCGACTAAGCCTTCGCCAGGAACGTCGTCGCCGAGTCCGGTTTCGCAGGCGCTGAGGACGATCAGTTCACTCGGGAGATTGAGGTTAAACAATTCGGGGAGACGCAGGTAGGCTTTTCGATTTCGGCCTTGCTGATCAAAACTGGAGAGGACGATGCTTGAAAATGCAGGTTTTTCACCGTCGAAGAAGCCGTGGGTGGCGAGGTGGATGTAGCGGTATTGGCTGAGTTTTGGAGAGGTGATCCAGTCGTAGTTGGCATCGAAGCCAAAGGCAGCGGTACGATCGTTGACATTTGGAACGAGGCTGAGGATGCCGTTGGCTTCGTCAGCGGTGCCTGGAAGTCGGGAATAATCTAGATTTCGTCCCGTGCGACCGCTGCGTTTGATGCGATTTGTGATGATAGTGTCGATCTGATCACGGTTTTCTAAGCCGCTAAGGTTGGGCGATTTTACAAGTCGATCGTCGTTTTGGTTGAAGATGGGGTCCGCGAGAATGGCGATCGTTTTGGGACCGCGCGTTTTTTGGGCGACGGTGCTGCGAAGAATGCCGATCGTACTGGCGCTGGGGAGATTGGTGATTTCATGTTGGGTCAGGAGGGGGCTGTAGGTCTTGCTGTTGGGGAGAGTGAGGGCGGCAAAGGGGACTTTGTGTAGGATGCCGTCGGGGATGATGACGAGCCTTTTTTGGCTGAGAAGGGACGCGGCGGGAGTGAGGATCTGTTGGGTGAGGATCTGAGCGGATTGGGTGGGAATGTCTTTGGCAAGGATGTCTTGGAGGAACTCATTGGCATTTTTTTCAATGTCGCCGCGTTTAGGGAGGACATAAGTTTTTAAATCGGTTTTGGAGACGACCCAGAGATAGCTTTGGCGATCGCCGAGGCTGTATTGCAGCATGAGGGTGTCGGGATCGAGCTGTTGTTGAAGTTGGGCGAGTTTTGCGGTTTTTGGATATTGGAGGTTGGCGTAGTCGGGGCTGGCGGCACGAATGGTGTTTTTGAGATCGTCCCGATCGGCATAGAGTTTGGCGATTTCTTGATTGAGGGCTTGAATCTTGCTGGTGGCGTTGGGTTGGTTGGACAGTTGGATGAGTTGCAGTTCTTTGCTGTCGAGGGCTTGGTTGAGGGCTTTTTCTTTGGCGAGAAGTTCTGGGGAGAGTTTGGCGGTGAGATTGATTTTGGATTGGAAAAGGAGTTCGAGAAGGACGCGGGCGCGGCTTTGGTCTACGGTTTCAAGGGCGGTGGCGTCATAGCCTTGGGTGGGCTGCTGTTGATGCAGTTGCATCAGGATCTCGATTTTGATTTGGTAGTAGGATTGAACAGATTTGAAATAGGAGGTTTTTAGTGCGTCATTGTTGAGTTCACTGCGCAGAGATTCGATTAGGTCGATTGCGGTATTAATGTTCTGTAAGGCGAGCTTGAGATTGCTTTGGGCAACATGGCTAGTTGCTATATTGCTGAATGTGACCACCTGTCCACTGCGATTGCTCACAGCTTGCCAAATGGGTAGTGCTTGGCTATAGAACTCTAATGCTTTTGATGGGTTGCCGAGATTAGAATAAACAGGACCAATATTATGCAATAGGGTCGCTTCCATCGTTTTATTCCCGATCGATCGGACAATCGGTAAGGCTTGATTATAAATGTCTAACGCTTTTTGGTTTTGACCTAGATCAGAATAAAGACGGCCAATATTATTGAGTGTTGTCGCTTCGATGGATTTGTTCTCTGCATTACGATTTTTTATGGATTGTAAGATTGAAAGAGACGTTTGATAAAACTCCAATGCTTTTTGATTGTTGTCGGACTTAGCATAAATAAGGCCGATGTTGCTTGAGGTTGTGGCCTCGCCCATGCGATCGTTAACTTCTCGGCGAATGATTAAGGCTTGGCTGTAGAGTTCTAATGCCTTTGCATTTTCCCCTAATTCATAGTAAGTGACGCCCATACTATTCAATGTAAGCGCTTCACCGGATCGATCATTTATAGTCTTGCGAATGGATAATGATTGGTTATAGTACTCTAGTGCTTTTTGCTTTTCTCCCACGTCAGAATAGGTGCTACCTATATTATTCAGTACGGTCGCTTCACCAAATCTGTTGCCTAAGGCTCGATGAATCAGTAAGGCTTGATTGAATAACTCCAATGATTTTTGTTTTTCGCCTAATCTGTCGTACGTATAGCCAATACTATTCAAAATACTTGCTTCGTTAGACCGATCTCCGAGTGATTTTACAATCTGTAAGGCTTGTTGATGAAGTGCTAATGCTTTTTTAGCCTCGCCTAAGTCGGCGTAGAGGAGTCCAAGACGTCTCAATGTTATCGCTTCACCCGTTCTATCGTTTGTGGCTTGTCGAATGGGTAATGCTTGATTGTAGTATTCCAATGCTTTTTGGGTATCGCCTAAATCAGCATAGATTGATCCAAGTTGGTCCAATGTTAACCCTTCACCCTTACGATCGCCGATCGATCGAAATAAAGGCAGGGCTTGATCATAGAAGGTTAATGCTTTTTGCTTCTCTGCTAAATCTGCATGGACGCGCCCTAAAAGGACTAGTGTATATGCCTGCCTCATTTGATTTTTGCTCTGTTCACTTAACCTGAGCGATTTCTGAAATGCCCCGATCGCCTGTCGTAGAGATGCAGTGTCTTTCTTGTTAAACAGTGCCAGTCCTTCATCAAATGCCTGATCTGCTTGGTCTGGGGCTTGAGCGACTAAGGCCGGAACTGGCAGGGTCATTCCCGGTAATGCTCCACCGATCGCAATCCCCAAATTCACAAGTACTGTGAGTCCTAGTTTTTGATATTGATTGAGCATGATGAACCGTTTATCTAGAAATTAGGTCTATAGTTCCCACAATCTTTATGAAAGCGATTCCGTAAATAATCTGTTTAATGTTGGAATTGATCTGGACGCTGATATGATTGATGTCGTCTTTGAGGGAGGGGCTATGACCAATGCGAGTCAGGTAGAAAAGTTACTCCGATCGATCGAGTCAGGGCTAGGGAAATCCAATCTTTTTGTGGTGGTTTGCGACGATCCGAAGCTGCGGGAGTCGGTGATCCAATCCTATGAGGAGGCGTTGCAGGCCGTGTCTTCTTTGGAGGTGGATTGTTGTCGATCGGCGATCGATCTGATTCATCCTAATTTGAAAGATACGTTGTCAATCTTACTTAATACTCAATCGTCATCCCAATTTCAACGAGTTGCGACGATCGTGGGTGTTGATGAGCTGTTAACGTTGCGATTGGACGGAGAGGTGTCTCCTCAAGACCAGTTTTTCGCTTCGGTGAAGTGGTTGAAATGGCCTATGGTGGGGCTGGAGATGCCGATCGTGCTGTGGGTCTCTTCTGAGGTGGCAGCGGGTCTGGCACAGGAGGCGCAGGACTTTTGGAGTGGACGATCGGGGGTGTTTGAGTTTAAACCGTCACCGATAGCTGCGGTTGAGCAGGAGCTAAGGCAAACGATTGAAGACTGTGAGCGATCGTTGCGCTTGGTGGCCTGGTCTGAGACGCTTGAGTTTGCGGGGCGGTTGCGGGAGCTGGCGACCTTTTATGAGGCGATGGAGTGGGGAGAGAAGGCCGTGCCGCTCTACGAGCGAGTGTTGGCGATGTATGGGTCGGCGTTGGGCGATCGGCATCCTGATACGGTGCAGGTGGCGGAACTATTGGCGGAATGGTATGAGTTGACGGGACGCTATGGGTTGGCGTTGCCATTGTATGTGCAGAGTGTGGAGATGGCTCGATCGGTTCCGGGAGGCGGGGAGTTAGCGTTGGCGACTGCGCTGAATCGATTGGCTTATTTGCATCGTCTAATGGGAGATTTAACGTTGGCTTTGCCGTTGTATCAAGAGGCACTGAGCCTTCGCCGATCGGTCTTGGGGGATGATGATGAGGTGACGGCGACCAGTGCGAACAATTTAGCGGGCTGTCATTTGGCGATGGGGAACTATGCGTTGGCGTTGCCGCTCTATGAGGAGGCTCTGGTGGTGTTTGATGTGGTGTTGGGGCGATTGCATTCGAGGACTCAGGTGGTGCGACGGAATTTGCTCGTGCTGCGATCGAGACTTGAGCGTTGAGAATTATGAATTGAGAGTTGAATGTGGGACGATCGGCATCCGGTCATAAAATCAATCCAACCGATCGGCCTATTGATTTCCTTTTCGTTGTGTTTAGGGTTCGGCAAGCCAAACCCCTACAGTCTCTGGAACCAAGATGCGTAGGGGCATGGCACGCCGTGCCCTCAACACAACCCGATGATTCAATTAGTCGTCATTGTCATCATCATCGAATCGAGAATTTCCAGGAGAACAACCTTCCCAACCATTACCACGACCGTTATTGCATTTTAACTTTCGCTTTTTCCCCTTACCATAATCATCATTGCGCACAATCAACGTCCCTTCATGAATCCGAATTTGTTGGCTGATTTGGTAGGTGCTGCTGCTGTTGTAGACGAGATTAATGGTCTGGGAAATCTGTCCCGGCAGTGCAATCAACGTGCGGCTCAGTTGTGAACTAAACGCGGAGAAACTGCGATTGACCAAGCGGCTGCTACCCGATCGGAATGAATAGGGATGAATGCAGTTGGATTGAGGACGGGGTAAGCCTGCCACTTCAAAGCTTCGTAGATCGAGGTTTGAGGTTTGTTGGAAAAAGGTCACAGTGGATTGGCTATAGCGATTACTGCGATTGACAGCCGTGAAGTAGTCATAGACAGTGGTATTACGATCGAGAGAGAAATCACCATTGCGATCGGCCCCGTAAATGGTGCGGACAATACCGGAATTCAGGTTGCGATCGAGGACTAATGAAACCGTCGTATGCTCCGACAACATCTCAAATTCACTGTACCCAATGAACTGATTTTGCTGAGAGAAGAGCCGTACCACCACCCGATCGCCTGCCCGAATGCCTTTCACAAATTTCGCTTTGCTGCGATCGTTCAGACTGTAGCGATAGTCGCCGAGATGTTGCTCAGACTCATAGCCTTGATCGCGACGGGATTTCAGAGAGAGTCGGGCAATCACCTGCCGATCGCTTTGCACCGATTGCAAAATACTGAGATTAAAACCGCGTTTTTCTTGATAGTCGCTTTGCGTGGTCTGTTGAGTGGTCTGCTGCTGATAGGAAATCAGTTGTGTCGTTTGGGTTTGGGCGATCGATTGGAACTGCTGGACTTGCTCATACTGCACCCGCTGATCTCGCAGACTATCCTGGGCATCGTAACGCAGCATTGCAACGGCTTTTAACTCGACTGTTGAAAGGTCTGACACGTTCAATTGACGCTTAATCGACTCACAGTCCACGACCTCCGCCGCCAAGACCGATCGGCCCGACGTATTTTGCAAAAGTCTTGCGCCTTGACTCGTATAAACTGTCACCCATTCACTGCCTTGGCGAGCCTGAATTTGATAGACGGCGTTGGCGTAGGTGGTTAGGGGTTTATCCTGGACATCAAGCTGAAGCACCAATTGATTAGAGGCTGTGAGACGAGCAATTTGAAGCTGACCCAGCCAATTTTGTTGTATAGAAGCAGAGGCTTGGACAGGCGAAGTTAGGATAGCAGGCAGGACTTGGGGCGTCACGACAGCCGTTAATGTCAGGGCCACGATCGCCGCCCGTTTTGCAAAATCTGTGGATGCCGAGTGCATTAAACCAAAGGAACGAATTTTCATAGAACTCCAGAGATCAGGTGAATCGATCATCAATAAAACCCTGCAAGGATGACTATCAATACTTAAGTATCAATTCCTTGTTTGAGTGCTATTCGATGCATCGCTGAGTCCTATGACCGGGAAGACATTCAAAAGTTCCGGATGGAGGGTCCGTCTAAGGGAATAGATTTAGTCTGCGAAATACCGAGACGTTGTAATCCCATATTAGTAATTTACGTAAAATACTGTTTCGTAAGTTCCAAGAACTCCTCTGTACGACGCATTTGAAGATTAGCATCATCCTGAGACAATCGAATTTCAGTACTATAATCTCCATCTGTTCTCGCCTTTGCCGCATCAATTAAGTAACGATGAAACAGGCTGGGAACATCACCAGATTTTACAAATTCTCTTCCAAAGGCAGAAATCACAGCAGCATGACTAGAAAATGAAAGATCTCTACTCAGCAGAAAGATCTGAGCTAAATAAAACATCGAATAGTACGATCGAGAGACTGAAAAATCATAGAGTTGGTTATCGGCCAGAAGCTTTGCAGCCTGCAAACTTTCTTCTGCCTTCGTCAACAGAAATAGCTGCTCTGTCATCATGCCGCAATCCCTTCCCGACGAACATTCAACAATAAAGGCGTCTCACGAGTTTGGAAAACATCGTCAGGGATCACTACGCAGGAAATCAACACATCATACTCCAGGCAGAGGTCTGCAACGAATTGACTCATTCGATCGTAGGCCGCAGATGTATTTTCAATGCCCTCTAGAACAACCATGACATCAATGTCAGAATCAGACAGAGCTTCATTCCGAGCCTGCGATCCAAACAAAATCAACTGTTTGAATTGATCGCCATAGGATTGCTCTATCAATTGTCGCAACTGCGCCAAAATCAAAGCAAGAGAAGGATGTTGCATAAAAACTCTCGACGAATTCTTGCGTTTTAAGCATACTCGAATTATAGATCATCCAATCGATCGTGGGAATGGCCGATCGCGATCGTGCGCCGCTAGCAACCGCGAGACGTTCGGGGTTGAGGGAATGATGCCACCGGGGTTCAGCGGAAAGAGATTGCCGTAGTAGTCGCGTTTTACGTCTTCGAGACGGCAGGTATCAGCAATGCCAGGGATTTGATAAAGGTCTCTTAAATATCCACCTAAATTGGGATAGTCAGAAATCCGTTGACGATCGCATTTAAACAAACTGTAATACACTACATCAAACCGGAACAATGTCGTAAACAATCGCACATCTACTAAAGTCAAACGATCGCCGCAGACGTAGCGGCTTTGTTCTAAAACAACTTCAAGCTCATCCAGTAAAGCAAATAATTCACCACAGGCTTGATCGTAAGCCCCCTGAGTCTGAGCAAACCCACAGCGATAAACACCATTATTGATGCCGTGATAAATCCGATCGTTCCAGTCATCAATGCTGGGTTTCAACTCTTCAGGATAGAAGTCCCGATCGGGATACGCGGCAAACTGATTAAACGCCGAATTCAATATTTCAATAATATCGCCGCTTTCATTGTTCACAATAGTCTTCGTCTTTTTGTCCCAAAGAATCGGCACCGTCGATCGGCCATCATACCCACTGCGCGCCAATTGATAGAGTTCGGGCACGGTTTTACAGGACTCCGACGACGTTTCCAGTAGCCAAATGCCTTGGTCATTCGACGGAATCGCCACTGCCACCGCGATCGTCGATTCTAATCCCTTCAATGCCCGCATCACCAACGTGCGATGTGCCCAAGGACAGCCGTAGCCGACGTAAAGAACATAGCGATCGGCTTCGGCAATGTAGGGTTCAGCGCCGATCATATTTCTAAATTGACTTTCGGGCCGTTGATAGGCTCCCGATCGATCGCCTGGAGCAAGGCTTTGCATCATGGTTTTCCACATTGTGGTCCAGATGAACTTAGCCGATTGAATCAGTAGCTTAGGAGGCAGAGCCATTGGCTTCACGCTCCAAATATTCAAATACAGATTTATCACCAATGTCATCGGGAATGTTTTGAACGCATTTTCGCACTGCAAAAATCAAGAAAAACACCGCCCAAGCCGTCAATAAGACCTTCTCAAAATCAACAGGCAACCAGCTAAACATATGGCCCAATAACAACGTCGGAACGATCGCCAGCAGCAGCTTAGTCTCCAATCGATTGAAACAAAAGGCTTCCTTAAAAAAGATCCCATTCAGCGCCACAAAGGTAAACCCTAGACCGAAAATGCTCAGCGGATGGGATGCCACATACAGCGCCAAGGATTGGTTTTGCCTAAAGGCGATCGTCCCCAAGACCACCGCCACCAAACTCCCGATCGCCCAAAAAATCTGCAGCGCCCGGTGTAGTGGTTTCATATAAATATGGATCATCCACAACGCCACCCCCAATGCACCCGAGAACAGCGCATAGAGGACCGTAATCAACGCAAAAGGAATCGTCTCGGGGACAATCATCAACCCCGTCCCGATCGCACAACAAACCGCCGCCCCTAAAAGCGCAGCACGGTAGAGTTTTACGCCATTGCGATCGTCCGTCGTGATGGAAAATTCGCCAAATTGTCCTTGATAAACGGGATTTGATGCTTCGAGATTGAGGGAATTGCTCATGGTTATACAACGATCGAGGTTCTTTGATGGTAGTTGATTTTGAGCCATTGAGCTTTGCATCGATCGCCCGGACTGATCCAAACCGCCCAAAAATCTCCCAGCCGACAGTCCAAAACCCGCCTAAAATTTGTTAGTCTTGAAGAGCAACGATCGCTTTAGGTCAACTGGACAGCAGGGTTTTGAGGATGATGGATCGATCGCAGGCATATCGAATCTTGGGCATCAGCAAGCCCCAAATTTCGATGGAGGAGATCAAAGACGCCTACCGCCAACTCGCAAGACAATGGCATCCTGACCGATTTAGTGATGCGATTGAAAAAGCCAAAGCCGAAGAACGCTTCAAACAAATCAACGGAGCCTACGACTACCTCAAAGCCCATCCGCCATCCCCCTCAAGCACCCCAAAGCCATCCCCCAGTCGCCCCGCCTCAAAAGAAACCAACACGATCAAAAGCACCCCCGGCGAACTCTACGAAGAAGCGGCAGCCCTGGGAAAACTAGGCCAATATGAAGCCGCGATCGAACTCCTTGGACTCGCCATTAAACTCAGTCCGCGTTACGCAAAAGCCTATCGATATCGAGGCTTTATCCGATCGGTTTTGGGATTTGAAATGAGTGCCGAAGCGGACCTGCGACGAGCCAAAGCGATCGAAGACGGCATCCAAGAACCCGCCAAAACCAATAGTTCCTACAACCCTCGCAACAAAGTCACACCCGATCCGCCACCCTCAAAACAGCCCACCGCCCCCAACCCCAACGCCGAACCCAAATCCATTCGACTCCCTTCTGTGGTTCCTGTTACGACTAATCTCCCGTCCTGGACCAAACTCGCATCACTGTCAACACCCCAGGCTCAATGCGTCACCTTCGCCAAAGATCACAACACAATTGTCACAGGCGATCGATCGGGAAAAATCTCACTGTGGAGTCTAAAAACAAAACAGCAATATGTTCAACTCGATCGTCACGATAAAGCCATTACTCAATTGCATCTGAGTAGCGACGGTCAAATTTTAGTGAGTGCTTCGCGGGATGGTCAAGTCCATCTTTGGCATCTGTCAAGCGCAACGCTAATGAAAACGTTAAAACATGACTCAGGTGCGGTTTTTGCGGTGTGGATGTCGAGCGATCGGCGCTATGTGATCACAGGCGGAGAGGACCGAACCTTGCGCATCTGGCAAGCCAAAGATGGACAACTGATTCAAAGCTTTGCCCAGCAGGCCAGTTCACTGTGGGCGATCGCAGGTAATGCGACGGGCACGACCTTTTTCACCAGCTTAACTAAGGGAGAAATCCAAGCCTGGAACATCCTTGGAAAACAACGGCGCGTCGAAGCGGGAAAGACCGAATCTTCTCTGCAATATCCTGGCAGTGCGATCGGCTGTTTAAGAGATCCCGCCGTGATCATTTGTGGCAATGTAACGGGTGTCATTCGCGTCTGGAATGAAGATACTTGGAATAGCGAAAGAACACCCAGATACACCCTGGCCGCCCATGAAGGTATGGTGAGAGCGATCGTTCCCCATCCCCAAGGACTCCAGTTTGCCACGGCGGGAGAGGATGGCATGGTGCGGGTTTGGACGGGATCTGAGGGGAGGCTGGTGACGGCTTTGGCGGGGCATCAGGGTCCTGTTTTGGATCTCGCTTGGAATCGCAAAGGGGATGTGCTGGCGAGTTTAGGGGCGGACGGTCAAGTGAAGCTGTGGCAAGCGGGGTAATCAGCAGGTTAACCCAGCAGGAAGGCCAATTTATAAAACCTATCGATCGTCAGAGGGGAATGGGGGTAGAATTTGTTAGATTTGAACCATTAAGACTAGCGACGGCGATCGTAGTAGATGATTTTGCATGGCTCCTAAAAGACCGCGTTTAACCTCCCGGCGCGATCGCAATCGCAACCAAACTGCCGCTGCATCTGCATTGGTTTTACGACTCGTCGCCCTATCGAGTTTGTTTTTAATGGCATTGACCTTCGGATTGCCGAAAGGGGGATGGTTTCCTGAAAAAAGTGAAGAGGATACGGAAGTCTGGGCGCAGTTAGACGATGACACGCACCTGAATTCTGCACCCGGTTTAGACTTCGGGTTCAACGATCGTCCCCCCTCCAAATCCGCCCCCTATGCAAAACCCGTCAGAATGGTTTCGAGGACTATTTCAGGCATCCCGATCTACATCGCCGCGATCGACTTGAGCGATCCAGAGACCTTCATCAGCGTCGGTCTCGCCAATCAAGCCACCCAAGCCAACAGTGCCCGATCGAGCCGAGGCGACGAAGCCTTTGTTAATTTCGTCCGCCGCCATCAAGCTGCCATCACCATGAGCGGCACATTTTTCAGTATGGATGCGCAAAAGCGGGTCATGGGAAATCTAGTGTCAGGCGGCGAATTTTTAAAATATAGTCCCTGGGAAAACTACGGCACGACCCTCGGTGTCAAAAGCGGCAATCAATTGGAAATGATCACCGCCCGCACCGACGGCAAACCCAAATGGCAAAAGCATTGGTTTTCCTTAACCGCTGGCCCGAGGCTCTTACGTCAAGGCAAACTCTCCATCCAACCCAAACGCGAAGGATTTGCCGATCCCTCCGTCATGGGCAGCGCCGTCCGCAGTGCGATCGGCTTCCTCCCCAACCGTAAAAAGATCCTCCACGTTACCTTCACCCGTCCCGTCTCCCTGCGCAAAGAAGCCGAAATTATGCAGGCTCTCGGTTGCTGGGAAGCCATGAACCTCGACGGCGGTACGTCCCTCGCCCTCGCTAAAGGCAACCGCATTTTGCGTGGCGCACGGCGAAATTTAACCAATGTAATTACAATCTATGACGTAAAACATCCAGCGCCCCAGGATTTACGCTTGTCTTGGCGAGCATTTCAAAATACCGATCGGATGGCAAGCCGCTAAACCGAAACCAGATGAAATTCGATTAAAGACTCCAGAGGATTGGGACTCCGCATTGATTAAGCAGACGCTTGGGCTAGGTTTGCTTGGCTGAGTTGGAAGACGTGTTTTAACCAGCCAAGGAGGGTTTCGAGATCGGTGAGGGCGTAGAGTTCTGTTTCGTAGACTTTGTTATCGATCGCTAATTTGTAAAAGGCCCAAGCATTGCCGTTAGAAACAATCCCAAGAATGTCGATCGATCGTCCAACCTGCTGATTTTCCCACTGGCACGCCTGCATTTCAACCAGACATTGCGCGAGTCCTTGCTCAAAATCATCTTTTTTAGCTTCTACAATACAGAGATAAGGGGTTTCTAGATAGCCTTTATTTTCAGCAATTAAATAGTCAGCGACCCCTGTTGTTGTTTCGGTTTCTAAACTAGCTCCTTTCCAGATTTTAATATCATCTAGTCCCTCCAATGCCTCTTCACAAACAGCATCAATGACTAGTTTTTTAGCATCTTCACAGGTTTTTAGATCAAAGTGACGTTGGAGACGAGCCATCCGTTCTTTAAAAAATTCACTGGCAGGTGATGCCGGAATAGGTGCGACCCAAGGCAACAATTTTTTAATATTGAGCTGTTGATAAGCTTCCCTTGTATTGAAACTAGAGAAGTTCTTTTTCTTAGGCTGAGACTTTTTATCAACCTTATCGACTTCTTTATCTTTTTTCATAGAACACGTCCCTACCCATACGACCTTTTGTATATTTTATCAGTTCAATCGTCCCACGCTTCCACTGTCTAGAACTCAAAATACCGATCGGATGGCAGGCCGCTAAACCGAAACCGCCCAATCACGTTAGAATAAACCTAACATTCAACCTAGGAGCAGAGCGTGATGCTGTCCTCTGAATTGGAACAACGCCTCCCAACCAGCTTAGAACTTCCTGACTCGGACGGAATGCCTGTGGACAACGAAGATCAGAATTTTCTGCCGAATCTTTTGCTATTTTTGTTGGCCTACCTGTGGGACGATCGAGATGATTGGTATTTTGGAGTCGATATGGGGATTTACCATACGACGGGGGGCAATCCTAGAGTCCCAGTGGTGCCCGATGCCTTTCTAAGTGTGGGAGTGGAGCGACGCAAGGGTGGGAAATCCCGGCTGAGCTATGTGACTTGGGAAGAAAATGGAATTGTGCCCATGCTGGTAATCGAAATGGTGTCCCATACGCCCTGTGGGGAGTATGAGGAAAAAATGGAGATCTACACCAAATTAGGGGTGCTTTACTATGTGATTTACAATCCCGAATTCTGGAAGCGCGATGGACATTTGCCATTTGAAGTTTACAAACTCATCAATGGTGTTTATCGATTGCAAATTGGGGAGTCTTTTTGGATGCCGGAGATTGGTTTAGGGCTGGGCCGTTGCTTAATTCCCAACGATCGGCATGAGCGTGAAATGCTGACTTGGTACGACCAAAATAATCAACGTCATCAAAGTGCGGCCGAAGTTGAACAACATCGGACGGCAATGGAACGACTCAGAGCTGATGAAGCACAGCTAAGAGCTGATGAAGCGCAGCTAAGAGCCGATCGGTTAGCTCAAAGGCTCCGCGAACTTGGCGAAGACGTTTAAAAGCCAGTCTTGAGAGTGACTAAAACCGCTTTCAGCTATAGCCCGAGTTCATCACGTTTCTTGCGAGATAGACCGGATGCAACGATGCGGTGAGAGTCCGTAATACACTGTCGGAGATCCTCGTCACTCAGTCCAGGATGATCATGGCGTTGAATCCATTTCATGCCTCTTGACGCTAAATAGGGGGCTGGGCGAAGTCCTGGCATCTCCCGCAATACCTCATAGTCCAACGCTGAAGTCTTGAAGGTAATCCCCGGTAATGCATGATCCTGACCACTACAAAGCGCAAACATTTTATCCCCCACTTTCCAAACATCCGAACCCTGCCACTGCACCACATGGCTGGTGGCTCGAAACCGCTACAGAACTGGTTAAACTCATCTCGGGTCATCCTTGCTGCCTCGCTGCAAAACTTGTCTAATCCTTTAGTTGAGATAGACTCTCGATTAGGACAGATGATCTAAAATCATCTTTACAATATCATGCGGTAATAATTCAATATCAATGTCGATCGCATCTCGGGGTTCTTCCAGCGTATTGAATTGACTATCGAGCAATGCAGACGGCATGAAATGATTCCGCTGCTGCATTCGATGGAGAATCAATTCTTTCGAGCCTTTGAGATAAACAAACATGATGGTCTTTGGGGAGTCCTCCCCCAACAACCGATCGCGATAGCTCTGCTTTAATGCAGAACAAGCCAGAACGTAGCAAATAGGACGACTGCGATGTAGAACAATCTGTTCGCGCAAACTATCTAACCAAGGCCAACGATCGCTGTCAGTTAACGGGATTCCATTGGCCATCTTTTCGATGTTGGCAGGCGGATGAAAATGGTCTGCATCCGCAAAGACGCCTCCCAGAGCCTGGGCCAGCAATTCGCCAATGAAGGATTTACCACAGCCCGAAACGCCCATCACTACAATCGTTTTAGGACTCATAATCGTCATAGGATATCCCTCTCACAAATTGTAGCCAACCGTCGAATCCCTTCTGCGATCGTCGCCTCATCCAATTCACTATGGCCTGAAATGAACCCCGATCGCTTGAGCATTCTCTAACGAACAGTCCGGTAAATTTTCGAGCAGTTCATCCCACAGCAGATGACGTTGCAAGGCTTCAATCACAACATTCAACGGTTCTGCAAAAATAACTGGGAAGTCTGTTTCTTCCTCAAACTGAAGTTTAAAGGCTAACTGCTCGATCGGTGGTGTGAACTGGGCATCGACACCCGTTCGATTGCCCCTTGCATCCATCCGATACCAGCCGATCTCCGGCAAATACACCGCATTCAATCCATGCAAACAATAGGGCGCACCCGTATCATCAATACTCAACCGCTGGTAGCAAAGCCCTGCGGGAAGTCCATTTGCCCTCAGCAATGCGGCAAGTAGGTGGCTTTTGGCATAGCAGTAGCCCGTTCTATGGCGCAACACATCTGATGCTCGACAGGTGACGGGATTCATTTGGTAATCGTAGCTATGACGAATTTCATCCCGCACCCATTCAAAGCACGATCGGGCAATCGCGATCGAATCGGGTTGATTCAACGCCAAGATGTTGGCACGTTCCACGATCGCTGGATTCTGCCAGTCAATCATCTCGCTCGTTTGCAGGTAGATATCCATTCCGATTCCTAGTGATACCAGGGTCTAATTTTAAACCGATCGCAGCTCGATCGCGATAAACTATAAAAAAGCTTTTGACGTTTAGTGACGTTTAGGTTCCCCTCATGCTCCAAACGCAACACCCCAGACCGCCTTCCGAGACCATGCCCACGATGTACGACTTGCCTAGCGAAGATCCCGAGGAGTCTGGTTTGCCCGACGAATTTCATGACTTTCAGCCCAAACTTCTGCGGGAAACCTGCAAACCTCCCACCTATCCGCCCAATCGAGTCTTCATCGGCGCAGACATAAATCTCTACTACGACGGACAGCATCCAAAATGGTACAAACGGCCCGATTGGTTTGTGGCGCTCGGGGTTTCGGTCAAAACCCAGCAGTCAGATTTGCGCTGGAGTTACGTCGTGTGGCAGGAGTCAGTGAGTCCCTTTTTGGTCGTGGAACTCCTATCTCCCGGAACTGAAGATGATGATCTCGGGCGATCGGTTCGAGAAATTGACAAGCCTCCAACCAAGTGGGAAGTTTACGAACGTATTTTGCGGGTGCCGTTTTATGTGGTGTACGACCGCTATCAGAATCACCTGCGCGTTTTTGCCCTGCAAGGGGGGCGATATCAGTCCATGGATTTAGCAACGCTAGGTCAACGTATTTGGTTTGAGGAATTAGGCTTAGGATTGGGAGTGTGGCAAGGAACGCACAACCAAGCAGAAGGCCGATGGCTACGGTGGTACGATGCACAGGGCAACTGGATTTCATCAGAAGTAGAAGCCCGACAGATCGCCGAAGCTGCCCGTCAAACCGCTGAAGCTGCCCGGACATCCGCTGAAGCTGAGGCTGAGACCGAACGATCGGCTCGTCAATCTGCTGAAGCTGCCCGCCAAACCGCCGAAGCTGAGGCTGAGACCGAACGATCGGCCCGCCGTGCCGCCATTCCTAAATTAAAAAGCTTAGGACTCACCCCAGCCCAAATCGCCGAAGCCCTCGGCCTATCGATCGCCGAAACTGATTAGCCCAAAGCCTGTACGGGCACGCTTCCCGTGCCCCACCCAACCAATAATCCCCAGACTTCTCTTTTCTTCTACTACTCCGGATAACTCTCCAAACTCAACGTCTCATATTTCAACAGAGCTTTCGTCGCCCGCCGAATCATCGCCTCACTCCCCTTCACCACAACCAAAAACTGGCCCTGATCTAACCGTTGACGATAGGTCATACTGCGCTTCCCTGTCAGCACCACCATCAACCCATCACTCGCAAACACACTTCCCATCGCTCCCCCGATCGCCCCCAACGTCCCCCCAATCAACACATTTCCCACATCCCCCGCCCAGGGAAAGGTATTCAATCCCGTCACTAAATTGAACCCCATCCCCCCCAAAAAACCAAACGGTGTCAACCAAGTCGCCGTCCAACGCAACCGATTCCACGTCTTCTGAATCGGGTCCGGCAACTTGTACTCTTCCAACGACTGAAACCCAGCCCCCAACAACGCCGTCGATCGATCGGGAATATCCTCACGCCGCAGCGACACCATCGCCTCCTCCGCCTGAATCCGATCGGCGATCGCCGCCACCAAATAGTTTGTGGTGTAATTAACCGTATAGTTCGTTGTCATAGGTGCTGCGTTCAGTAAATTTAGGACTCTAAAAGCTTGTCCCCATCATAAGATGATGAAGTACGTTCCGAATAATCCTCAGGCCAAAATCTCATGCTACCGCGCGAAGAACTGCTCAAAGGCGTTGAATACCGAGAGACGATCGCCCAAGTCATCGATCGCGCCGAACAAGCTCTAAAAACCTGGGAAATCGTCTGCACCGACTTCCTCTCCCCTCCCGAATGGGCCGAGGCTGAGCGCGTCTTCGCCCGCCTCAACGACCTACAACTCCTTCCTTTCGGCGGCTACCCCCAAGCCGAACGCAAACGCATCGCCATCGCCCGCAGCGAAATCCCCCTCGACGAAACCCAAGTTGAGCTGACCGCCCTCGACATCTCCGGTAACTTTCTCTTCGACTCCGCCACCCACCGTGACTTCCTCGGCGCACTGCTAGGGAACGGACTCGTGCGCGATAAAGTCGGCGATGTCCTCGTCCTCGGAGAACGGGGTGCCCAGGCGATCGTCGTCCCAGAACTGGTCGAATTCCTCGAACTCAACTTCAACCAAGTCCGATCGGTCCCCGTCAAAACCCGCCGCATCCCTCTAGACGAACTCAAAGTCCGCGAACCCAAGAAAAAAGAACTGACCAGCACCGAAGCCTCCATGCGCCTCGACGCGATCGCCTCCGCCGGATTTGGCATGTCTCGCAGCAAAATGGTGGATCTCATCAACAGCGGCGATGTCCGCGTCAACTGGCGAGAAATTAGCTCCACCAGCCATGCCCTCAAAAGCGGCGATCTGATTGCCATCCGAGGTAAAGGCCGCATCGAAATCGGAGAGGTCATGGTCACGAAAAAAGACCGATATCGCATCCAAATGACTCGTTTTGTTTAAAATTCAGTAACCTTTGCGAATAATAAAATACACATCCGCCCATCGTTTCTCTGACAAAATGGGGATATCTAAAGAACGAAAGCCCCAGCGAATCTAAGTGCATTATTGGGTTCGACATTGGGTTCGACGTAGGTTCGATCTTGTGTTGACAATCACCATGACCGACTCATTTCTCCCGACACAACTGAAAAATCGCTTACCCAAACGCCTCCGATCGACGCTGACCATCCTGCGAGACAATCGCAGTATCAGACCCTTGATCGTCTTATCTCTTCTGGGTCTGTTTACGCTGCCGCTCGGGATTTTAGTTCGACAGCTAGTCAGCGAAATTGACAGTAAAATTAACGTTGGTATCCGCGAGCGTCAAGGACTCGCCTACAGTCAACCCCTGATTCGGCTCCTCGATAGTCTCCTCGAATATCGAGACATGAGCCACCAAATGCCCAAAGTCAAACCCATCTACGTATTTTGGAAACAACAGGAAATCTATCGCCAATTTCAACAGGTACAGGCCCAAGACGATCGGCTAAACTCAATTCTAACTACGAACGATCGGCACCAAAAAATCCTGCAAGACTGGCAACTCGTCCTCCAAGCCACAGAAAACCGAAACCTTACTAGAGCCGAACTCTACACCTTAAACAGCAGCGTCATCGACAACACCCAAAACCAGATCACCCATGTCGGAGACATGTCAGAACTGATCCTTGATAGCAACTTAGATACCTACTATCTATCGGACATGCTCATCCACCTGCTCCCCACCACCGCCAAAAAAATTGCCACAGCCCGAGACCTTCATCTCGATCGCCTTAACAAAACCATCGATCGCCGATCGTCCTTCAATGAAGTCTCCTCGCAACTTCAATATTTAAAACTGGGACTAGAAGAAATGGAAAATCTTCTGCAGCGCAATCGCAGAACGATCATGAACTCGAACCCCACCTTAGAACTCCCCAACAACCGTTTTTTAAGCCTCAACAATCGACTCGCAAAATTTAGAGACAGCCTCTCTGACATGCAAGTTCAACAAAGCTTAAATTCAGAATCAAGTCCAGCAACCGAGCCAACAGCCGATCCAAAATTTTTGGCGAACAAGGTCAGAGAGAAGGCCGATGAGGCTTTGAGAGAGACCTTCTTACTCTATGAATACTTACTCCCCATTACCGATCAGCTCCTCCAAGAACGGATTATCCATCGCCAGCAACAACGTCAAAATGCCATCCTGTTTACCAGCTTAGTGCTATTTATCATTATTGCAATTTATGGGTTTTTAGCGCGGAGTTGGCAACTGCGCCACGAAGCAGAACAACGTTTGAAATTACAATACCAAACCACCCAAATTGCCGCCGAAGCCACCGATATCCCCATCGCGCTTTCCAATATTCTCCAAGTCCTCTGCCAAAACCAAGGCTGGCAACTCGGGGAAATCTGGCAACTTGAAGCTCCTTCTTCTCTAGAAGCCGAATGGACCGTTCAATGTAGCAATCAATGGCAAGATCCAAAATTAGTCCAAACCGTTTCTCAAATCGCCACGATCGATCAATGGAAACAAAGTCAACAAACGCTACATATCCAAAAAAATGTGGGCTTTATCGGCAGAGCATGGCACCACCGAACCATTGAATGGCTCACCCTACCGGATCAAAGTATCCACCTCTGGGGTCGCACAGGTCTTGCCAGTCAATTTCAGTTTCAGAGCGCCGTTGCCATTCCCATTTTACAGGGCGATATCTGTCTCGGCATCATTGCACTCTTTTCCCAATCACAGCTTGCTGCCAGTCAGGATAATAATGCGATTTTTTCCACCTTAGGGCGACATCTAGGCGAGTTTCTCCATCGTCAGAAAACCGCGATCGAACTCGTCCATGCCAAGGACCAGGCCGAAGCCAGTAGCCGATCGAAAAGTCAATTCCTCGCCAACATGAGCCATGAATTGCGCACCCCACTCAATGCCATCATCGGCTATAGCGAACTGCTTCAGGAAGACGCCGAAATAGAAGGCCGCACCGATATGATCTCCGACTTGAGCAAAGTCAAAAATGCAGGTCGCCACCTCTTAGGATTGATTAACGATATTTTAGACCTTTCAAAAATTGAAGCAGGACGCATGGAGCTGTACCTCGAACAGTTTGAAGTCCGATCGCTGCTCACCTTAGTCGTCCCCACGATCGAACCCCTCCTGAACAAAAATAGCAATCATCTCGAAGTCCATTGCGCCGCTAGCGTCGGCACTATGTACGCAGATGTCACAAAAGTACGCCAAGTTTTAGTCAATCTCCTCAGCAACGCCACCAAATTCACCCACAATGGCATTATCAAACTCACCATTTCCGTCATCCCCTGGGAAGACAGCACGAGCCTACGCGGCGTTGAATTTCAAATCGAAGACTCCGGCATTGGCATCGCCCCGGAACACCTCCAAAAACTCTTCCAAAACTTCACCCAGGCCGACGCCTCCACCACCCGAGAATACGGTGGCACAGGATTAGGACTCGCCATCAGTCAGCAGTTCTGTCAAATGATGGGGGGTCACATTCTTGTCACAAGCGAACTCGGTCAGGGTTCGATTTTCACAATTCGGCTACCTCTTAATGTTCAGGACCTCAAGAATGCGCATAACCCCTGAGACAAATCTCATTCATCCGGGAAAGCTTTGTACAATAGGAGCGGTCTTGACCATCCTAATTTGACAATTAGCGCCCCTTTGAATTCACATTTTGTTAATTCACATTTTGTGGAACTAAGTGAGCTTGAAACGATCGGACTATTCTCCCCATCTTCCTATGCCTAAAGTTCTCCTAGTTGAAGACAATGAAATCAATCGTGACATGCTCTGTCGTCGGTTAATCCGGCGTGGATTTGAAATCATGATCGCTGTGGATGGTGCAGAAGGCATCAAAATGGCGCAATCTAGCCAACCCGACTTAATTCTCATGGACATGAGTTTACCGATTGTCGATGGCTGGGAGGCCACCCGACAGATCAAAGCCTTGCCCATGACTCAGCATATTCCCATCATTGCCCTCACCGCCCATGCCATGTCTGGCGATCGCGATCGCTGTATAGAAGCAGGCTGCGATGAATACGATACCAAGCCCATTGAATTTGCTCGACTTCTCAACAAGATTGAAGTGCTCTTAGAACCCATAACCTAATTTTTCAGGTTTTCATCGATGGACAGCGCGAATAAGACTCATTTACAACAGATCATTCAACAGACCCAAACGATCGTCCAAGCCATCACCAGTGGTCAACCGTGGGACCACTGCCTGTCACCGATTTCAGATCATTCTGCTGATTCTGACATCCTCCAGTTACAGGATTCACTCCAAGCCCTTCTACAGACCGTTGTTGAGCAAAACCGCAGGCACCTCAAAGCCTCTCAAGAGCTTCAGGAAGCAAAGGACTTGGCGGAGGCTGGGAGTCGAGCCAAGAGCCAATTTTTGGCGAATATGAGTCATGAGTTACGCACCCCCATGAATGCCATTCTGGGCTATAGCGAAATGCTCATGGAAGATGCTCTAGAAGCTTCTAATTTAAGCTGGCACCGAGATCTAAGTCGGATTAATACGTCGGGACAACATTTGCTGGGACTGATTAATGACATTTTAGATCTCTCCAAAATTGAAGCCGGAAAAATGGAACTGTATTTAGAGCAGTTTGATTTGCAGGAGATGATTGATGAAGTGGTTATGACCATTCAACCCTTACTGAACAAACAGGGCAATCAACTCACCGTCCACCGAGATCCCGCACTCACCACCGTCTTTGCCGATCTCACCAAAGTCCGGCAAATTCTGTTTAATCTATTGAGCAATGCCACCAAATTTACCGATCGGGGCACTATTCTTCTCACCCTAGAACAGGAAGCACAGACGCAAAGTCTCTGCATTCGCCTTACAGATACGGGGACAGGGATGACGCCTGAGCAAATGGAAAATCTATTTGAGGCGTTCTCCCAGGCAGATTCCACAACGCATCGCCGCTATGGTGGAACGGGTCTGGGATTAGCAATTACCCGTTATTTCTGCGAGATGATGGGGGGTTCGATTAGTGTCACCAGTCAACCCGGCCAAGGCACGACCTTTACGGTCTATCTGCCGTCAGAAGTTCGCGAAACACCCTTGCCAGAACTGATCACCTTCGATCGACTGGCCTTACCGAAAACCTTTAAAGAGGGCGAAATACCTTGCAAAGTCTTGGTGATCGATGATGACCCTACGTTTCAGGAATTGATGCAACGATTTCTATCTCAAGAAGGATTTGAAATCATTAGTGCCAGTAATGCAACTGAGGCAATTCAATTGGCCAAAGAAATTTCGCCCGATGTCATTACCTTAGATGTCATGATGCCGCAGCAGGATGGCTGGTCGGTCTTGATGCAGCTTAAGTCCGATCCGATTTTGTCAGAGATTCCGGTCTTAATGTTGACGATGGTGGACAATAAAGGCATGGGATACGCCCTCGGTGCGGCGGACTGTTTTATGAAACCGCTGAACCGCAAACAAATCTCAGAAGCCGTTCGGAAGTACTGTCGCACCCATCGCAGTGACTCTATGAATGTCCCTGTAGCCGCACTTTAAACTCAGCCTAGTCTAGCTAGAATAAACCGTTTCAAAGGCACAATCTAGGCTATCCTACGAGGACCTATGTTATTTCGATCGCAATGGTCCCGTTCATCGCTCGCATCTTTAATCCCCTCCTCAGCCCCTTATTTGCATTCACAATTTTGATTGCAATGATTCCGGTTTCGATTCAAGAAACGGAGGGCATGAAAGTGATCCATTGGCTGATTGCCTGTGCTTTTTCCAGTGGGCTAATTTTTCTATACGTCGTTTATCTCAAATACAAACGAGCCATTCACACCACGGAATTAGTAGAACGGGAACATCGAATTAATCCCTTGACCTTTGCCGTTTTAAGCTATGCAGTGGGATATGTTTTTCTCACAGCCTCCAATGCGCCTGCGATCGTTCGAGCGTTGATGTTGTGCTATGTGACCAATTCAATTTTGGTATTGATTATCACGAGACGCTGGAAGATTAGTTTGCATACAACGGCATTGGGTAATGCGATCATGGCTTTGGTTTATCATGTGGGTTGGCTGATGATTCCAGCGTTTGGGTTGATTGTGATCGTCGCCGCAGGACGGGTACAAACTCAAAAGCAGGATTTGCTACAAGTCGGTGCAGGCGCATTGCTGGGCACGGCGATGACGGGATTACAGTTTTATTTCTTTGGTTTGAAATCAGGATTCTAATTCAGCACCCGTAACCGATAGACAGTGCCATAAAAGTCTGCTGGGCCGCCATTGTGGATATGAATAAACACCAGAAAGCAAATGCTCAAAACCAATTGCGCGCTACAAATTGCAATCAACGATCGCAAGCGTCCCCGCTCCAAAACCGCAACCCAAATATGCACAAACGGATACAGCACAATCAAATAATGACCCGGAACTCTGACTCGGGCAAAAAGCAATAAAATTGGCATGATGACGCCACCTGCCCAGAGATAAGGGCCGATTTCCGTTCCGGGAGGCTTCGCTAACGAGTTTGGATCACTGATCAAATCGCGGGTTTTGCTCCGGGATTTCCACCAGCGCACTAGAGCGGCGATCGCACTCACGGCGAGAAACAACAATGCAGCAGCAGCAATAAACGTAGGATAGCCAAACAATCGGGGTTCAGCTAAAAACGATCGCCAAAATTCCGGTCCCAAATCATATTCTAAATTTAATCCCCAAGCCGACAGCAACCAATGCAATGGAAAATTCGGTGTCAAAATCTCAGCCCAACTCGGCCTTGCGATCGTCGCCGCTGTCCCGCCAATTTGTTGAATCCAGGGAATCATCGGGAGAAGACCGATCGTCGTTCCTAAGGCCCAAAACAGCCAATTGGTTGGTGATTTGCTCACCTTTTGGCCCCCTAACCCCCAATTTTTGGGGGACATGAGGGTGATTAAGACTAGGGAGGCTTGCCAGAAAAATCCACTCATATGAATTTGGCCCAGCAATGTTCCGATCAATCCCCAGACAAACGCGCCCGATCGCAAATGACGAAACCAATGGCCTGCAAATACAAAGAAACCAACAAATGGCAAAATATCTTGCGCCCACAGTGCTCTTGAAAAATGGATCGCTAACGGATTCACACTAATCATCGCCATGCCCCACAGCCAAACCGATCGTTCAGCTTTAGGAACGCAGCGCAGGATGAAGAGAATGAATAGACCGATCGCCGCAATATTAGAACCCTGAACCCAGCGCACCATATGAATCGGATCAGGCGAAACCCAGGCCATGACTATAAAACACCAAATACTCAAACCCGGATTCAAAAATCCCGCACCATTTCCCATTCCCAACCAAGGCCAAGGCTGTTTACCCGAAACAACATCCCGCGCCACCTCATACATCCAAATCTCATCCGCCTTCCATTTCATATCGTCCGCCCACACCAGCCGCAGCAGACATCCTAATACCACAAACCCAAAAATCCACCACCGCCCCCCAGCCCCCAATTTTTGGGGAGCAAGATAAGATTTCATGTCCCCCCAGAATTGGGGGTTAGGGGGCGGATCGCCCGGATTGATTTCACGCATTGTTAGTTTTAAACAACCTCCATTCGTCCCGGATTCAAACGATTTAACGGGTCAAACTGTTGGCGAATCGATCGCATCCACAGCCCACCATTCCCACGAAATCCCCAAGGCTCAAAACATTGTTTGATCTCTGAACTGGCATTCAATAGCGTCAAAAAACCACCTTTGCTTTCACAATCCGATCGCACCTGTTTTAAGCCTGTGACCAAATCAGCCTGGTTATCGAGATCAACTCGTAGTTGTCCCAATCCACCCTGCACATGAAACCTCGCGATCGACCCTGGAAACAGCGTTTGAATCTTCGTCAACATCGCAATGGTTTCTGTCGATCGCACCGCCAATTTACATAGGCTAGAAGTAGGTCCAAACCCTTGGGTCATCTGCATTCCCAACTGTCGCCACAATTCCCGATCGGCGGTTTGGATGCTAGGCACAAGCTGTAAGGTTTTGCCTAATTGAATCACGCGATCGCATTGCTCTTGAACACTTTCCGTCAATCCTTGAATTTGAATCAGCAATCCCAGATTGGAAGCAGAACCCAAACCTAGAGACTCGATCGTCCCCGCCGAGATCAAATCCAATGCCGTTGGCGTTAGTCCCGAATTGAGAATGCTTTGAATTGCAGTTTGCAGCTTATCTGAATCCCCGGAAAGAAACAGCGTTTGGGAGGATTCTTGGTTGGGATACAGTCGCAGCGTCACTTGGGTCAAAATGCCCAACGTTCCATAGGACCCCGTCAACAATTTCATCAGATCATACCCGGCCACATTCTTCACCACCCGCCCACCCGCCTTGACGAGTTCACCATCCGATCGGACAAATTCAATCCCCAAGACCATATCCCGCACACTGTTATAGCGATGTCGCAACGCCCCCGAATCCCCCGTCGCGACAATCCCACCGATCGTAGAGCGATCGTCATAGCTCGGATCAATCGCACAAAACTGGCCCGATCGCTGCACCACCGCCTGCAACTCCGCAAACTTCATCCCCGCCTGCGCCGTCACCGTCAGATCGCCTGCCGCATGGTCAATCAATTGATTCAGCCGCGCCATCGAAATCAAAACTAACGGCAACTCTGTATTCACAGGCGCACCCCAAGCCAGCTTACTGCCACTCCCGACGGGCATGATCGCACAACCCTCGGCCTGACAACGCGCCACTACTGCCGAAAGCTGTGCCATAGAATCCGGTTCAATCATCGCAATCGGCGGCTGAAGCGCAATGGTTTGGCCTGCAAAATCTTGAGCAAAATCTTGAGCAAGAGCAGCCGATTGGTCCCAGGGAATCACCTTTGCGATCGTTGCTAATGCGTCAAGAATTCGAGAGTCAAGAATTCGATCCATACCGCACCACCCAAAAATCTGCTGAAAGGTCTGCTCAAAAATCTAGCCTCACTACTTTACCGTTCCAAGGAGCCAATCAATGGGAAAACTTGGTGGAGATTTAATCCTTGGTTTAACTCTTGGTTTGACCTGCTGAATTCAGCCCCGCATCTACATCCACCATGTATCCAGATCCTCATCCCCAACCCGACACCTCGCCCCCATGGGCCACCATCCCCAAAGCAGAACCCAAAGCAGAACTCGATCTCGCCACTCAAGTCGATCGCCTTCAAATTCAACTGCAACAAGAAATCCAGTACCGCCAACAACTTGAATCCAGCCTCAAGGAAAGCCAAATCTGTCTGCGACTGCTCAGCAGCATCTCCAAAAGCATGGCCGCAGGGCTGAGCGTCGAAGAAATCATCACCGCCACGATCGCCCATATGGGGCATTACTTCACCGATCGACGCATCAGCTACGCCGTCCTCGACCAAGGAAAGCTCACCGCCCTCAAATCCGTCCAGCCGGACAGCCCCGAATTTCAACGCCCTAACTTGCAAGTCCCATTGAGTGAAACGCCCGAATGCTGGCGACTGCTTCATCGACGACAGCCCTTGATGATTCATGACATTTTTCAAGAGCCACTCTTTAGCCCGATCGCCCAGACCATGGCGCAGTCCAACGTCCGATCGCTCCTAATCATCCCCCTCCAACAACCCACCCAAAACCTCGGCGTCCTCTGCTTCGACTTGCCCCAAGCCCATCCTTGGAGTGCCTACGAAATCGCCACCCTCGCCGAAATCGTAGACTACCTAGGCATCGTCATCCAGGAAGCCGTCGCCCAAAAAGAACGACAACGCGCCCAGGATCAGTTGCGGCTCTTGGAATCGGTCGTCGTCCATGCCAATGACGCCGTCTTAATCACCGTTCCAGACATCGACCAGCCTAAAATTATCTATGCCAATGCCGCCTTTACCCAGATGACCGGGTACTCCCTAGTCGAAGTGCTCGATCGCACCCCCCGACTGCTCCAAGGACCCAAGAGCGATCGGCTTAAACTCGACCAAATCCGTCAAAACCTCGCAAGAGGCATTCCCGTCCAAGTCGAACTGATCAACTACCGTAAAGACGGATCCGAATACTGGGTGGAACTCAACATCGTTCCGCTCTTTTCGGCAGAGGGCAATCTTAAGCATTTTGTGTCCATTCAGCGAGATATCACAGGTCGCAAGCAGGCCGAAGCTCGGATTTATAACTCCCTTCAGGAAAAAGAAGTCCTGCTCAAGGAAATCCACCACCGCGTCAAAAACAACCTACAGGTCGTCTCCAGTTTGCTCAAGCTGCAAGTCGGGCACCTTAAACAGGTCGGGCACTTTCAAAAAGGTGGACCGCTTAAAGACGATCGCACGATCGCCGCACTCAAGGATAGCCAATATCGCGTTCGAGCCATGGCCCTCGTCCACGAAAAACTCTACCAAGGTGCAGACCTCGCCCGAACCGACTTCGCCAGCTATGCCAAAAACCTGGCCCAGGACTTACTGCGAGCCTATGGCGATCGGGCGAAACATGTCCAAGTGACGACGGACGTGAAGGAGATTCAGCTCAGCCTAGATAGTGCAATTCCCTGTGGTTTAATCATCAACGAACTCGTCTCCAATGCCCTGAAATATGCGTTTCCAGACATTCGACCTGACATTACAGACACCATCGAAATTCAACTCTACCTAGATGAAGATGGCCAATACGTTCTCACCGTTCAAGATAACGGTACAGGTTTCGACGCACCTCTAGACTTCCAGGCCGCCACCACCTTAGGACTTCAACTCGTCTGGAGTCTTACCCAGCAACTTCAAGGCACAATTTTCTACCAAACCGATTTAAAATCAGGATCGGCCTTTAGAATCATCTTCTACGATCGTCCCTCCACCCCACCCCAAAGCGCCCCCGAGCAAAACCTCTAAATTCCCTAGTCTCACTTTTCACCTCTAAATTCTCACAGGCAAATCTAAAATGCTACAGTCCAGAATCCTAATTGTTGAAGATGAAAGCATCATCGCCCTGGATATCAAGACCAGCCTCTTAGATGCCGGATATGAGGTAGTCGCGATCGCCGTCTCTGGGGAAGATGCGATCGCCTTCGCCGCAGAATATGAACCCGATTTGATTTTGATGGATATTCGGCTCCGGGGCGCAATGGACGGCATTGAAGCGGCCAGCGAAATTGTCAAACTCTGCCGCGCACCGATTATTTTTCTGACGGCCCATGCGGATAAGTACACCCTCGATCGGGCTAAGCTCACGGGACCCTTTGGCTATTTGATCAAGCCCTTTGAGGATCACAATCTCATTACCACGATCGAAATTGCCCTGGCCCGCGCCCAAGCCGAAGCCGCTGTGCGGGAGTCCCTACGGCAGCAACAGACCTTTAATGAGGTTCGATCGCGCTTCTTAGCGGTGGTTTCCCATGAATTTCGCAATCCTCTCAACTCCATCTTGTTTTCCAGCGAACTGCTAGAGCGCTATGGAAACGCCATAGAACCCGATCGACGAGACCTCTATTTCCGGCGAATTCATGGGGCCGTCCATCGGATGAATCAACTTCTGGATGATGTCTTGATCATGGGTGAAGCAGATGCAGGCAAGCTGGACTACAAGCCTGCTGCAATGGATCTAAAACAGTTTTGCCAGGAGTTACTGTCTGAAATCCAGCCGGAAGAAACGCCAATTTGTCCGGTGGAATTTACTTATCAGATCGTGGGGATGTCCACCTCAGATATGCATCCCAGCCTCGATCGGAAGTTGCTCAATCACATCCTAGGCAATCTCTTATCCAATGCCGTGAAATATTCCACACCGGGAAAGCCTGTGTTGTTTCAGGTGAGGGTCAGTGAACAGGAGATTTTGTTCAAAATTCAAGACCAAGGCATTGGCATCCCTGAGGCAGATTTGGCTTTATTGTTCAGTGATTTTCATCGAGCCAGTAATGTCAAAGCGATTCCGGGGACTGGGTTAGGATTGTCCATCGTCAAGCAATGTGTCGAAATCCATGGCGGAACAGTTGAAGTAGACAGCATTGAAAACCAAGGCAGTACCTTTAGGGTTAAGTTACCGATTCAAAGCATCCCCGCTTATGCATAAATTTGCGCGTGATGCGTTGAGTTTGATGGACGTTTTGGGCATTCTAGGCTTCACGGGATGAAGGGTTGGCTGTGACCATTTTTAGGGCAGTCTAACGCTTTAGGACGATCGAGTTCTGAACTGATAGTTGTGTGTAGATTGCGCCTTATGAAGACCATTCTGATTATCGAAGATGAATTAACCGTTCGGGAATCTCTGATCGATCTGCTAGAGATTGAGGGGTTTAGGCCGATCGCAGCGGAGAATGGGAAAGTGGGGCTGCGACTGGCGCAAGAGCACAATCCAGATTTGGTTCTATGTGATATTTCAATGCCTGAGATGGATGGGTTTGGCGTGTTGCAGAGCCTGAGAGAACATCCGGACACGGGTGCGATGCCGTTTATTTTCCTTACGGCGCGCACGACGAAGATTGAGTTTCGGCGGGGAATGGAATTAGGGGCGGATGACTATCTGTTTAAGCCGTTTACGGTGGACGAATTACTGAGCGCTATTTCCGCAAGGCTGAACAAGCAAGCTGCGATGATTCAGCAGTTTAGTTCGCCTATGGCAGCGGTGCCGACGCTACCGACGATCGCGAGTCAAGATGGTCTCCTCAATTACTTTTACCAAGAATTACGCAATCCGCTGTCTACTCTCAACCTCATCCTCTACTGGCTCAAACAAAACGATACGCCATCGATGCAGGAACTCATTGCTCAGCAGGACTACACCAGAGAGCTGTCCGTTTTGCAGCAAGTCTATCAATTAAATGAACAGCTTGCGCCTGAAGCTTTAGAGTTACTAAAAACTTGCCAACTCGATCGGTTGAACCATGAAGCTCTGACTTCAGTGGCACTGATCTAGACTGATCTAGATGGATTTAGATGAATTTAGCTCCCCTGCACCCAACGGATGAATTGATTCACCCAAGGGGTCAGGACTGTTTTGTACTGAGCGGCAAAGGCTCCACTCAAAATTCCCATCAAATGCGCTTCCCAGGAAATACGATCGTCAGGCCCTGGAACAACGCCCCATAGGGATCGTCCTGCATTCCAAAATGCGTAACTGACAGGATTCGCGGTTTTGCCCCAATTTTGATTATGGTCAAAGATCCGGCTCCCAAAAAGGAAGGTAAAGGCCAACCAAACTAAGATCGCCGCACTTGGCAGGTCCTTCTCTAGGGCAGCATTCGTAATAATGAATCCTAAATAGCCAAAAGTAATACCACTGGCTCCACAGCCTCTACCTCTCCCAATCAACCACACACCCAAACCACTGAGGATGGCCGTTACAATTGTCACCATCCAAAGTTGGGTCGGATCACGGAGAACAATTATCCCCCCGAATAAAAGAACTGCCAGACTGTTACCCACTAGATGATCCCAATCGGCATGAAAAAGACCACTCAGAAAGGGATAGTAGAATAACCCTCCAAAGGTTCTGGTCTTCTGTATGACCATGTATAGAAGAGCATGATTTAGACAGCCGATATCCACGATCGCGATCGCCCACAGCACCCCAATGAACTCCAGCAGTAACTTGGCTTGGGAAAACCAAGTCTCAGCAGGTGCTTCCAGAAATCCTTGCCCCATGATGCACAACACAAACTTAACAATGCCTAAAATCTTAGACGAATTAGTTTATGTCAGAAAGATTGTTCTAGTGACTGGGGGAGATTAGCTGGCTCCGTAGCGACTGCGATGGATGAGTTCCGAGGGGCTGATATTCGAGACCATATCCCGGAAGGCGCGACGCTCGGCTTCATCGGCATCCCGATCGACGGGAATCGAGGCATCGGCCACGACTTCCTCCATGACCCAAATGGGGCAATTAGAGCGCAGAGCGATGGCGATCGCATCACTGGGTCTCGCGTCAATTTCTCGGATACTTTCACCCTGTCGCACAATCAAAAGCGCATAGAAGGTGTTGTCTTTCAGAGAATGAATCACGACTTTTTCTAACACCATATTCCAAGCGTCAAGGGTATTGACGAGGAGATCGTGGGTATTGGGTCGGGGGGGGACAAGCTGGTGCAGGACACTACCGATCGCTTTGGCTTGGTCTTCGCCAATGTAAATCGGAAGCGCTCGACGGCCCGTGCCATCTTTCAAAAGGACGATCGGACTGCGGGTGGCCGCGTCCATTGCAATTCCCGTAACTCGCATCTCAATCATAGAGGTTGCCTGAAGAATACTCGTTACCAACGAAGCGTAGCGAACGTGAACAAAACGATTAACTGTTCTATTTTCAGGGACAACTCCCCTGATGCACAACCGATCTACGCATTTTTGCTGATAACACTCAGCAATAGGGGTAAACGTCATGGTCAGAACCCGAGGAATCCCTGATGTTAATCCTAAAGGAATTCAATCCCAGGTTGTTGTTTTTTTGAGAGATCTTCGCCGTTTCATCAAATTCATCAAATTCCTGCAAACTTTCACCAATCTATCTCTTCAGCAGCTTGGTTCACTTGGGGGAATACTTGGTATGTTGAGGGGCAAGGGCTTGTGAATGGAGAAGGAGATCAGCATGTTTACAGGATTAGTTGAGGCGATCGGAACATTACAGGTGTTGGATCCGGAGCATGTGGAGATTGGGGGATTGGCGAGTCATAGTTCTGTGCTGAAGGATTTGGAGATTGGGGATAGTGTGGCGGTGGATGGGGTTTGTTTGACGGTGGAGGAGATCTACCCGATGGGATTTGTGGCGGGGATTTCGCCAGAGACGCTGAAGTTGACGACGTTGGGGTATGGACGGAGCGATCGCCGGGTGAATTTGGAGACGTCGCTGCGGGTGGGGAGTAAGCTGGGCGGGCATTTTGTGACGGGGCATGTGGATGGGCTGGGGGAGTTGGAGTCGGCGGTGGCGACGGCCACGTCTTGGGAGATGCGGTTTCGCAGTGGGAGTCAGGCGGTGTCTAACTATGTGTTGCGGAAGGGGAGTGTGGCGATTAATGGAATTAGTTTGACGATCGCGGATTGTGATGCCGAGGGGAGTTGGTTTACGGTGGCAGTGATTCCTCACACCTATGAGATGACGAATCTGAGTCAGCTTGAGCCGGGGAGTCCGGTGAATTTGGAGGGGGATATTTTGGGGAAATATGTGGAGAAGTTTTTGTTGTCGCCGCGATCGGCGGGTTCTCCCCATGAAAAGGCGCGTCCAAGCTACGGTATGGAACCGATTACGGCGGATTTTATGGCAGAGAATGGTTATTTCTAAGATTTGTTTGAAGGAGTTGGAGAATTGAGTTGGGGGCTTCGATGTGGATGTTGTGGCCTGCATTGGGAATTAGGTGAAGCTGGGCGGTGGGGCAGAGACTCCGGATTTTTTGGTTGATGGCGCAGAATTTGGGGTCTTGGGTGCCGACGATGAGGTGGAGGGGGAGTTTGGTGTGGGGGAGTTCGGGCCAGAGGGAGGGTTGGACTCCGGTGCCCATGTGGCGGAGCGATCGGGCGAGTTCGGCGGGATTGTTTTGGTGGCGGCGCTGGAGAAGGTCGGGGAAGCTGGGGTGGGTTTTGAGCGATCGGAAGAGTTCGGCTCTGTACCAGCGATCGAGGAAGGCGGGAAAATCGGTTTCGAGCTGTTGGGCTAGGGTTTCGTCTTGTTGGCGGCGGGCAAGTTGGTCGGTGGGAGTTTCAAGTCCGGGGGAGGTGGATTCTAGGAAGGCGGAGGTGAAGCGATCGGGCCAGCGCAGGGCAAGGTAGAGGGCGAGGCGTCCGCCCATGGAATAGCCGTAGAGGTGGATGGGCGCGGGAATCGATTGGATGGCGGTTAGGACAAGTTCGGCTGCGTTGTGGAAGGTGTAGTGGTCGATCGGACGATTGATGTTTTGGCCGTGGCCAGGGAGATCGAGGGCGAGAGGGTTGTAGTGGTTCGGGAGGTTCGAAATTAGGGCGTCGAAATCGTGGTGGCTGCCGAGGAAGCCGTGGAGGAAGACGATCGTGGGACGGGCGGGCATTTGAAGAATGGGATTTTGGGAATGGCGAGTTTGCCTATAAACACCCGATCCCCCTAGCCCCCTTGAAAAGGGGGAACCGGAGTTAGGAAAAAGGGGGAACCGGGTTTAATTCAAAGTCCCCTTTTTAAGGGGGATTTAGGGGGATTCCCGTTCCGGGAGGCGATGCCAACGGGCGTTTTGGCACCCACGCAACGAATTTCAAAACCATCCAACCATTAAGGAATCGTCACCGGAATTAACGCATTTTCAGGGAAATATTGTCGATAACGACCACCATCGGACATCACCGCCACAACCCGAAGCTGGGAATCCGGTTCCATTTGCAAGTCCGCCCAAGGAATGCTGACTTCTAAACAGTTATCCAGCGCCACGGACGATCGGCTGGCCCGAGAATGCCATTTCCAATGTTCGCCTGCTTCTTGGAACCACACGGTCTTCGTCAAGAGGTTAATCCCCAAGTGATGACGGAAGTGATAGTTCAAGGGCGCTTCGTCGGGGAGATCGACCAGCGGCAATGGACTGTTGAACGTGGAATGATTTTCGTAGTACCAGAGCAGATTCAATTCCGGCGGGCAGTCGATGCCAGGTTTGATCCCCGCTTGGAAATCGAGGCGGAGATAGAGGTTTTGGTGATCGTAGCCGTACCAGAGACGCTGGACGGCGCTGCTTTGGTGCATGGTGCCGCGTGCGCCGCCGACTTCAAAGCGTCCTGCGCGATCCCAGTCCTGTTCGTCCCCGCGTCCGTCAATGACTGGATGAATGAAGCCTTCAGGGGCACGATCGCCCTTGGCCGCATGAATTTCGACGGGACGACGGATTTCGTCAGGGACAGGCTCGTTGAGGCATTGATAGACGGCGATGAGATGTTCGCGGAAGAGTTGGTCGAAGATGGCATCGTGATTCGACGAGTGCCCTTCACCGAACCACCAGAACCAGTCAGAGCCTTCTGCCGCATCCATGGCTTCCCAGACTTCGGGGTTGGATTCTTCCGTGGCTTCGGGGTGACGGGCGAGGGTGTCACGGGCGGCAGTGAGCATATCCCAAGCGCGGTTTTTGGTGGGATCGCCGATCCAGGTGGTGAAACTGCCATCGACCCAGGAGCCACTGTGCAGTTGTTCCGAGGGAATTTCTGCAGTGGTGGGGAATTTGTCGAGGTATTCGGAGACGGTTACGAGTTTGATGTGGGGGGTTTCGTTGAGGATGCTGTAGAGCTGGGTGAGGAAGGGGATGCCGTCTTGGGGGTAGAATTCCCAGCAGTTTTCACCATCGAGGGCGATCGTCACTAGATGCGGTTCGTCGGAGTTTTGGAACTTACGGGCGATCGCTTCGAGATGGCCGATCAGATCGGTGGCCGCTTTTTGGGCGTCCATGCCGCTGTAGGTGAAGCCGATCAGGTCGGAGAGACGGTGATCGCGGAAGACGATGGAGAGATCGCCGTTGTCCGTGGCGAGGCGGTAAGGACGGTAGAGCATGTCCGGTTCTTGGACGGTGCCGCGTTCGTCCCGATGGAAGAAGTGTTTTAGGGTCCAGCCGAGGACGGCTTCATCGGAGCAAATCCAGCGAATGCCTTCCTTGGCGATGTAGGGGAGGACGGCGGGGCTGACGGATTGTTCGGATGGCCAGAGTCCACGCAGGGGAACGCCGAAGCGTTCTTCGTACATTTCGCGGGCTTTGCGAAGGTGACGGGTGATGTCGTCAGGATAGCGGAAGCGTTGTTTTGGCAGGCCCATTTGGGGGACCGCGACTCTGCCGGAGTCGGTGTCGGCCAGGAGGGGCATGATGGGGTGGGTGTAGGGCGTCGTGGTGACTTCAAGTTGACCGCTTTCCTGCATGGCGCGGTGTTTTGGGATGATTTGGCTAAGGATTTCGCGGTGTTTTGCGATGATACGTTGCCGATCGCCCAAGGTAAAGTCTTGGCCTTTGTCGAGCCAAGCGCGGATTTCGGGGTCATCCCAGAAGAGGGGATCGATCCAGGTGAGGTTATGCCAGGTGAGGAGATCGCCGTAGTCGCGATCGGTCCAGTTATCGAAGCACCAGCGACGGCCATTGGTTTGGCGTTGGTTGTAGAGTTCGCTGTAGCGCCGATGGGGGTCGATCATCGTGCGGTGATGGGCATCGAAGAAGTGTTCGATGATGAATTCTTTGGTTTCGGGAAGCAGTTGGTCGATCGGTGTGAGAGTGGCCTTGAGGTAAGGATCCATGGCCTTGCCTTCGACGTAGTCTTCGATTTGCATCATCAGTGAAGGGACGAGGTTCACGGTTTGATGGAGGTTTGGATATCGTTCGAGAAGGAGGATGAGGTCGAGATAGTCCTTGGTGCCATGCAATCGAACCCACGGCAAGCGATATTCACCGTCAGCTACACGACTTTTGTAGAGCGGTTGATGCTGGTGCCAGATAAACGCGACGTGGAGAGGATGTGTCATGGATTAGGACGAGTAAAGGGTGAAAACAAGCAGTAAAGCTCTTAGTCTTAGGTAAAGCTCTTAGACATTATGAAAACAATAAGGGAGTTTGGGTCCATTTCTTAAGGGTGACTTCTGTATTGAGAAGCCGACAAACCGGGGATCACAGGGGGATCGTAGAAATCACACCGATTATCAAATTAGATCCGGGTTGGCCCTCACCCCAGCCCTCTCCCAAGTTTGGGAGAGGGAGCCAGAAAATAAAAATAAAATCCAAAAATCTAAGCAAGAGGCGTTCTCGCTTATGCAGGGGGTCCGGGGGAGACATATGTCACCCGGTTGGGGGCGCGGGGGCCAAGCCCCCGAAACAACTGCGCAGCAGTACCAAGATCTTCGCAAAACACCCGCCTAACGCCCAATAAACAACCGCCGCCCACTCTGCACCACCAACGGCACCGCCACAACCATCATCAAAAACGCGATCGCCAACCCCACCGCACAATCCGCCCACATCCAATGCATAACCGCCACCGCAATCGCCGCCCCAATCACCCCCAACGACCCCAAAAAATCCCCCAAAACATGTAAAAAAGCCCCCTTCAAATTGAGATCCGTCTGAGACCCCGAATGCAGCAGCGCAATATTAACCCCATTAACAAAAAGCCCCACGATCGCCGTCACCAGCATCGGCACCGCCTCCACATCCCCATGATGCCAATGCAAAACCGCCTCCAAACCCACCCAAACAGCAGTCCCCACCAACCCCAAACTATTAATAAAAGCCGCCCAAGTCTCCGAATTCGGCTGTTCCGACTCCAGCAGCAACGAATGTGACCCAATCCACCCCGACTTCAGCGCCGGACGTGCCCTCATCGTCGCCCACAACGCCAACGCCAACGCCGCACTATCGGCCACCAAATGTCCAGCCTCCGCCACCAACGCCACACTATGACTGTGCCACCCCATCAACGCCTCGATCGCCGCAAAGCCTAAAATGAGTGCGATCGCCCAACTGAGTTGGCGTTGTTTTTGTTGAGGCTGAAAACTAAGAAGCGTGAGTTGAGACGAAAAGTGCTGCATAGAACGTACTAAAGGAGCTTCGAGAAACCTTTCTCTATTGAATCTAGATTTAAGCTTAAAAGTTCCCCGATCGGCCCACTTTCTTCAACCTTGCCTCAACCTTGGACCCAAATCACTACCATTTTTTGTAGGGCAAAAACTTCCCATTCATGGTCACCTTCACCCGATCGCCCTTCGGATCCTCCACCTTCTCAATATCTAAGGTGAAATCGATCGCACTCATAATCCCATCCCCAAACTTCTCCTGCACCACATCCTTCATCGGAAACCCATAGACCTGCATGATCTCATAAAACCGATAAATAAACGGATCCGTCGGCACCACAGGCCCAACCCCCTTCACCGGATAAGCCACCAACTCCAGCGCCATAAGAGGAGCTAAATCCAACGCCGCCACCAACTTCTCCGCCTGCTCCGGCGACGCACTCGCCTGCTGATAAAACAACGCCGCCACCCAAACTTCGCTTTGACCCAGCAGCTCCCCCAACTGCTCAAAGCTCAAGCCTTTCTCTTTCTTCGCCGCCAGCAGTGCTTTAGTTAATTCAGACAACATCGCGCCCATTCCTCGGAACTAGAATTTAATCTAGTTGTAGAAGAACAGACGCGATCGAACCGTCACAACAGATACAGATAGCAGATCCGGTTGATGAACCGGATTTGGTTTGCTCACTCTAATTTGCTCGCCCTAGACAGACGTCATCTCATTTTTCGCGTCTTCCGCAGGAGACTCAGATGTAGACGCTTGAGACTCAGCTTTCGCCGCCAACTTAGCCGCCTTTTCCTGCTCTCTCTGGTCCCGCTTCTTCCGGTCCGCCGCCAAAATGTCCGCCATGACATTCTGAGCCGCCACCATCTTCTCAAGATTGCTGCGGTATAGCTCCAAATCCTTCTGAACCTTGTCCGCCGACAGATTCAACGCACCCGAAACCGTCGCAAGCGCCGCGTTCAGTGCATCCTTATCCTTCAGCTTCTCCGCATCCACCTTCTCCAGCAACGTGTAAACCCCAATGGCAAACAAACGGCTGTACTTAAACTTCGGATTAGAAGCCACCGCCGCCATCGCACTTTGTAACGCCCCACTTGCATCGCCACCCACAAGCCCATCCCAGGTCAAACCCGAAGCAGAAGCAATGAGATCATCCGCATCCTTACGAAATGCAGCCCCATCACATTCCACAGACTTGCACAATGCACTAAAAATCGAGTCCCGATCGGCATCCGGACGATAGCCATTCATAAAACGATCGTAGGCAGAAACCACACCCAGACTGTAAATCGGACTATAGGCATAGTCCGCATTCACCATCAGCAAATGCATCTCAACCATCAACTCATCAACAACCCGACGGTAAATTGAGTTAATCGGACGGGTGTGAAGGCTGTAAAAAGTGCGTTTTGAATCGGAGATGGTGCGATTATTAGTCACGGGTGGCGCTCTGTAAAGGTTAGTTCATTTTTCATAATGATACATTACTTAACGGTCGATCCCCAAAATGGATGATCCCCACTTGACAGTCCAGAAAATTTAGGGGGTATTAAACCCCCAGCTTCAATAGCTCAGCTTAAGTGGCTCATACATTCCAACAACATGCGCTGATTTTCCACGGAGTGCGGTTGAAGGGCCAAGGCTTGACGGAACGCCTGACTCGCCTGACGATACTCGGACAGCTTCAGATAGCACAGCCCCATCCCATGGAGTGCCCCAAAATGAAAGGGATTTAGGGCGATCGTTTGTTGGCAGTCGGCGATCGCCTTACGGTAGCGATCCTGCATGAAGTACACCACGGCCCGTCGATTCCAAGCTTCGGCAAAGTCCGGCATCGATCGAATCACCTGCGACAGCACAGATTCCGCTTCATCTAAAGCACCTTGGTTTTGCAAGACCTGCGATCGTTGCAGCATCTGCAGCCCCATCTTTCCCTTCTGTTCAAACCAGCGCCGCCACAGCTCCTGCGTAGCCGCATCCCGCGTCTCACCATCCTCGCTTTTAAGATTTTGCAACAAAGAATTTAGGGGGATAGTATCCATGAGTTATCCGATAGTGTGAGCCTGTAAATTTGGCAGGTGAACTTTTGGCGAGTGAAGCTTTGGCGAGTAAAACTTTGGCAACGTGAAATGCTTCAAATCCTAGAAATGAGTCGATTTCAAGATTTAAGCGCAGAAAAATAGAAAAAATAACCTTTTCTCATTGTAGAAAGTTCATCAATTTTTGGGAACATGAGTTTAGGGATAAAATCAAGCCTGAGACGAATTTTCGCATTTTTCTCTAACAAAAAGTCAGAGAATCCTCGCAATCCACCCCTCAACCCACAGAATACGTCACATCAACCCGCGCTCACGGGATACGTGTTTACTCGGAGTCAGCAGAGATTTTCTGTTAGATTAGGCACCTGTATCACCCGATCGAGTGACCCACCCATTCCAAAGGGGTGATAAAAAGTAGGAGCTTGAGGATTTTTTCGGAATCCGTAGAAGGGAGGTGGTAGGTAGCAATATCCAAATGGCACTGATAGGATATTGCAGTCGAAGGTTCAACCGAAGATTTGGGATTGATAGATCAGGGCTAGTGGGGGTCAGTTAATCTGGTTTTTAGCGACGAGGTGCATTTATGGGCGTCAACTCTTCAACTCAATCTTTCGAACGAACTATCCATCCAATTAACGTAGGTCAAAATACCGTGGAACTGAATCGAGAACAGGCCGAGAAGGATTTGCTAAATTTATTGCTTCCAACGGACCAAGTGAATCTCCAGTTCGATGAATCCGGTGAGTGGAAGGTTCAAGCATTGGATAGTGCAAAGGCGAAGATTCCCTATCCATTGGATCCAACGATCGCCGATGATTGGTTTGGGGGAATGTCGGTCAATTTGCTGGAGGGTTTCAGTGATGCGGAAGTGCTGGACCGATCGGATCGATTTTTTAGCGGTTTGGGACAGCTTTGGGCGGATGACTTGGCGACGGTGTTGATGCGCAAGTTCGTGACCGTTCCCCAGACTGTTCTGAAGGCGATCGCGCTCAAGGCTGAAAAGATGTCTACCGCATCAGGCGAACTCGCGGATCAACTGATTACTTGTGTGCAAGAAGCGCTCCCGAGTTGGGCTGAAGATGACTTGCGGGTTTTTGCCCGTCCCTATGCCTATGCGATGCGCGGTGAAGAGGAGAAAGTAGAACCTTCCAGTAAGGACTGGGCGGGTCTGTCTGAAATCGAACAAGCCAAACTCACATTAGAGATTGCAAAATATGCGATCGACCATGCTCAAACTGATTCCTAGCGTTGAGTCCTAGAGATTCAGTGAGATTCAGTGAGATTCATTCACAGAGATTCTGACAGGATTTAAAGCTACCGTTTTGATCTGATTTGGGACGATCTGGGAAGATCTAGGAGAGCAATTATGAGCCGATCGCACGATGGTTTGAAGGCATTACGTTGGCTGTTGCCTGGACCGATCGTATTCTCCTTAATGAGCTGCGCTTTGGCCAAACTCCCCGCCCAGATTCAGGCTCAAAAACCGGATTTGAAGCCTAGTTCGAAACCGGGCTTGACGACCAAAACAGCCCCGAGTTTTATGGTGTTCGGTGGGGGTGGTGCGCCGTCTTATAACGAGATTGCGATCGAAAAGAATGTTTTTTACTTTCAACGAACGCTCAAGGCATTAGGCAAAACCCCAGAGTCCACGAGCATTTGGTTCGCGAATGGGATTGATGGTCGCAAGACGGTGCGCTATATGGATGGCGATCGGGAACGCTTTAAGGCTCCGACGGTGGATCCGATGGAAGGTCCGGCGACGATCGCGAATTTAAATTTGGCCTTGAGTGCGGCAGCGGAGAATGCGAAGCCGTTGTTTTTTTATTTCACGGGTCATGGCTTTCATAATCTGAAGAACGAAAATGATAATGCGATGATTATGTGGAATGAGGATCTGATGACAGTCCAGAATTTCACTCGTCAGCTCGATCGGATGCCGCCGAAGAAGCCGTTTGTGACGGTGATGGTGCAGTGCTATTCGGGGAGTTTTGCGAATTTAATTTACCAAGGCGGAAATCCTAGAAAAGGGGTGGCGTTGCACGATCGCTGTGGATTTTTCGCGACGGTGAAGTCGTTGCCCTCGGTGGGTTGTACGCCGGAGGTGAATGAGGCGGATTATCAGGACTATAGTTCGAGCTTTTTTGCGGGGTTGAGTGGGGTGAGTCGGACGGGGCAAAAGGTGGCTTCGGCGGATTATGACCGGGATGGTCGGGTGTCCTTCCGGGAGGCTCATGCCTTTGCGAAAATTGATGAAAAAGCGTCAGATTTACCGATTTCGACCCTTGAGGCTTGGTTACAGGAGGGGTTGACGAGTCGCGATCGGAGCATGATCTTAACGATGCCGATCGCGGAGATTTTGAACGATGCGCGACCGGAGCAAGTAAAGGTGGTGACGGTGTTGGCGGAGTTGCTGGGGTATGACTTGAAGCGATCGAATCGGGAGAATCGGACGAGTCGGAAGCCGAAGGGAGATGAGTTGAAGCAGACCTATAGTGAGCGGTTGGCGATGGAATTGTTGAATATTCAGGCAGAGAAGCGGGTCAGGGCAAAGGGAAAGGCGGAGGCGTTGGCGGTTTTGGAGCGGTTGTTGGGATGTGAAGGGCGATCAATTTGACATAATTTTGGCAGGGAATGTGGCAGAATGTTAAGCGTTATTCATCTTTTCTCATCCCCAAAAGCTGGCGGCCTTCACTATGAAATTTCAGTTCAATCTCAAGGCATCGAGTCTAAAAATCAGAACGTTGCTGGTGAGCCTTTTTGCAGTGATGGCGTTGACGCTTCAAGGGTGTTCGGCTGGCGTACTGGGTGGCTTGAATGGCTACACGGATAGTCTCGATGGCTATAAGTTCCTCTACCCCACAGGCTGGACGCAGGTGAAAAACCTCAGCGAAAACAGCGGCCTCGATGTGCTGTTCCACGACATTATTGAGCAGACTGAGAATATTAGTGTGGTGATTAATCCGACCCCCGGAAAACGATCGCTCCCTGAACTCGGCACTCCCACCGAAGTGGGCTACCGTTTGGGTAAGAGCGCGATCGCACCTGAAGGCTCGGGCCGTGATGCTGAGTTGGTCAGTGCTGAAGCAGGGCAAGTGGGCGATCGGATTTATTATCTGCTGGAGTATGCAGTGAAGTTGAGCAATGGGATCCAGCGTCACAATGTTTCTAGTGCCGTGGTTTATCGTGGCAATCTCTATACGCTGAATGCTTCGACGCCTGAAGAGCGATGGGAGAAAATGAAGGATATTTTGATCCAGTCGGTGAAGTCGTTTACTGTGGATGGTTAGTTTGGTGAAATTCCGGACTTTGCTGACGCAACGCTCCGCGAACGACTCCGGACTTCGACTCCGCTCAGTCCTCGATTTAGGGTTTTGAGATAGGAGAAGGTTGTTTAGAAACCCCCAGTTTGGGGGTTTTGTGGTTAAAGGAGAAGGGAGTTATGGCGAAATCATTTGTTCTGGCGTCGGCGTCTCCGGCGCGGCGGCGGTTGTTGCAGTTGGCGGGAATTGAGCCGTTTGTGTTTCCGAGTGCGTTTGACGAAGATTCGATCGTGCTTAAGGATCCCGCTGCATTGGTCGAAAAGCTCGCAGTCAGTAAACTACAGGCCAGTCTAGAAGCCCTTTGGCAACAAAAAGGCAGTGCGCCCGGTGGATTCTTTTCTACTTCGCCGGGATTGATTTTGGGCTGTGATTCCGTGCTGTCGATGCAGGGAGAGATTTTTGGCAAACCGGATTCGGCTCAAGAGGCGATCGATCGGTGGAAGGCCATGCGGGGTCAAGTCGGCGAACTCTTTACAGGTCATGCGCTGTCCGATGGTTTTACTCAAAATGGAAAACTGTCGCCTCAAAACTTGGTGATTCGTCATCGCGTCACCAAAGTATTTTTTGCCTCGGTGAGCGATCGGGAAATTGAAGACTACGTCGCAACTGGAGAACCGATGAATTGTGCGGGCTGTTTTGCCATTGAAGGTCGGGGAAGTGTCTTTGTCGATCGCATTGAAGGCTGTCACACCAATGTGATTGGACTTTGTATGCCGTTGCTGCGAGAAATGATGATTGATGTCGGCTATTCGGTGACGGAATTTTGGCGGGATACATGAATTATTTGGCCCATCTTTACCTCTGTGATGGAACCCCTGAAGCACTCCTGGGCAGTGTTTTAGGGGATTTTCGTAAAGGGTTAGTCATGGAAAATTTATCCCCAGAAATCATCGCAGCCATTCACCAACATCAGGAGATTGATTGTTTTACCGATACTCACAGTGTGGTTCGGAGTGCTAAACAGTACATTGCGATCGATCGTCGTCGCTATGCTGGAATCTTGTTGGATATTTTTTACGATTACTATCTCTCAAAACATTGGTCGCAGTATTCATCCACCCCATTAAGAACCTTTATCGATCGGTTTTATTCAGTCTTAAACTCTAATCTAGAACAATTACCCGCTCGTCTCGCCACCGCAGCGCCCTACATGATTCGTCAGGATTGGTTGGGCTGTTACGGCGATTTGGAGGGCATCGCGCTGACCCTGCGACGGGTTTCTCAACGTTTAAAACGAGTCAATCCCTTGGCAGCAGGCATTGAGGATTTGATTCAAAACGATCGAGAACTCGAACGATCGTTCCACGACTTTTTTCCGCTATTAGTAGAGCGATTTAAATAGCTGCGCCACTTTACCCAGATCTTTATTACCGGGACTGACTTCAACCCCACTCGACAAGTCAATCCCCTGGGGTGAAATCGTCGCCAACGCCTGAGCCACATTGTCCGGCGTCAATCCCCCCGCCAATAACCACGGACGATCGCATTGAAACTGCTCCAACGATCGCCAGTCCAACGTCAACCCCGTCCCACCGCCCATCGTCGGATGATAAGCATCCAGCAATAACCAATCCACGACAGGTTCATAGGATTTAGTGAACAGGAGCGTCTCCTCTGACTTCACCCGAAAGGCTTTAATCAATTCAATATTAGGTAAATTGGCATCCATTAACGCCGATCGCAACGCCTGACAATACTCGACAGGTTCCGCACCATGAAGCTGAACACTGGTCAATCCCGAGGCTTGCACCGTGGCCACGATCGTCTCAATTGCCGCATCCATGAAGACTCCCACCCGATCGCATTCCTCGGGCAAAACCAACGAGCAAGCCTTAATCTGCTCCGGCGTGACATAGCGAGGTGAGGCTTGAACGCAAATAAATCCAATGGAATTCGCACCTAAGGCCGCGATCGCCTTGGCCTGCTCCGGCTGCATAATGCCACAAATCTTGACTCGTAATCCCATGATCGTCCTCTAATTTGTCATCTTTTTTTAGCATTTCTCAGGAGCCAACGATCGCGATGGCATTAAGTTCGGGCCGCGATCGGGCCATGATTGGAGAGTGAATCGAGGCATCTTGTAACCGAGTTGAGACGTTCCGTCGTTAAAGTTAATAGGTTTGTAAACTCTTCCGACGTTCCTGAAGGATCAGTTTCAGTTCATCCATAATTGGGACAGCAAAGTCGATTCACACACCATTCAACGACTCAAGATTGGCGTATCACTAGGGTATCCAGCTTGGGTCAGAGACTAGAATCATTTTGCATTGAAGTGTTGTCATGGTTCTGGTTGGTGGGGTTTCCCGTCAGCCAGTTTTTATGTGAAGGGTTTACACTGAGGCATGGGATTACGCTCACACGGTTGATCCGATCGTTGCTCCAATCCTTGCACCCTCACCTATTCAAAACGTACTATGCAAAGCGGCTGGCGAATTGGCACTCTTTTTAATATTCCTCTGTTTATCGACCCCTCGTGGTTCTTTATCGTCGCCTTCCTGACCTACCAGAATGGGTCCATCTGGCAACAGCGATACGCCACTTGGACACCGACCATGGCCTATGGGGCTGGGCTGGTGATGGCGCTGCTGCTGTTTGCGTCGGTGTTGCTGCATGAATTGGGACATAGTTTAGTGGCGAAGTCGAAGGGCATTGATGTCACCTCGATTCGATTGTTTTTATTCGGTGGGGTGGCTTCTATTGAGAAGGAACCACAGAAGCCGGGAGAGATGTTCCAAGTAGCGATCGCAGGCCCATTAGTCAGTCTGTCTCTCTGGTTGATTTGTTCAGCGTTGGTATTGTTTACGCCGATTACGAGTCCGATCGCCCTAGTGATTTTGAGCAGCATTGCCTCGCTGAACTTAACGTTGACGCTATTTAACCTCATCCCAGGCTTGCCTCTCGATGGTGGACAGATGTTGAAGGCATTGGTCTGGAAACAGAGCGGTGACTATTTAACGGGTGCCCATTGGGCGGCGCGATCGGGTCTGTGGCTCGGTTGGATCATTTCGATCGTCGGTTTCGCTGATGTATTAGGCTTGACGGCATTGCTGGGACTGCCAGAAGTGATTGGCTTCTGGGGCGTCTTGATTGGCTGGTTCATGCGTCAAAACGCGGTGAACGCCGATCGGCTCACCGATGTGCAAGCGGCACTCCTGAGTTTGGATGCACAGTCGGTCATGACCCGCGACTATCGCGTGCTGGACGGACACCAAACCCTGCGTCAATTTGCAGAAGAAATGGTGTTAAAGCAAGACGACACGACCACCTACTTTGTCGCATCAGATGGCCGCTACCGGGGTCTCATCACCATGGACATGCTGCAAACCACCGAACGCAGTCTGTGGGATAGCACGCAACTCGAAGCGATCGCCCAGCCCTTACAGTCAATTTCTCACGTAACAGAGAAAATGCCCTTACCTGAGGTGATTCAGCAAATGGATCGGGGTCAGGACGATCGGATTACCGTCCTGACGCCAGCAGGTGCCGTTGCAGGTGTGATCGATCGGGGTGACATCACCCGCGCCGTCGGCGAAAAACTTGGCTTCAGCATTTCCCCTGCCTTACTGAAACAGATTAAGTCCTCGGGCGATTATCCGCCTGGACTCCAACTGGGTCGCATTGCAGAATCGGTCCTAGAGTTTCAAGGTAAGAATGCGATCGTCCCTGACCTTGCTTCTGAAACTGTGATTGAAGCCGCCGAAACTGAAATCAAAGAGAAAGAGTCGGTCTAGCGATTCTAGGCTCGTTGGCATCGCCTCCCGGAACGGGAATCCTCCTAAATCCCCCCTTCTCAAGGGGGACTAAGAAAAAGAACTAGTCACTTCAACTTTCTCTTTCTCCGGTTCCCCCTTTCCAAGGGGGTTAGGGGGATCGAGTACTAATAAGAAGTCACCAAAACCTCAGTAATCTTGCCCCGTTTCGCCGCCTGAGAATTAATAAATCGCGATGCCGAAATGGTGTGGATATTAAAATCCGAATAGAGATCCCGAATAAACTCACAATCCGAGTTCGACAGCATCACCTGAACACCCCGATCGCGCAATTTCGCAAAGGTATCCCTCAATCGAATCTGGTCATTCTCAGTAAACGAATAACGGTTATAAGACGTGAAACTACTGGTCGAACTCAAGGGCTGGTAAGGCGGATCGAAATAGACAAAATCATTGGACGATCGTGCCCGCCGCAACACATCTTCAAAGCCCACAGGCTCAATGCGCGAAGACTTTAACTGGACCGAACAAGCTCTCAAAAGCTGGGGATCATAGATACTGGGATTCTTGTAGCGACCCATCGGCACATTAAAACTGCCCTTAGAATTCTCCCGATACAGCCCGTTAAAGCAAGTCTTGTTGAGATACAAAATCCGCGTCGCCCGCTCCACATTATTGCCGACCCAGAACCACTCACTGCTATCTTCAATGCGCGATCGGACCTCGTAGTAATGGGATTCCCCATGCTGTAAATAATGCTGATGCAGCCCCGTAATCACCTCTTCGACCTGATCCCGGATGCAACGATAGACATTAATAATTTCCAAATTAATGTCTGACAAAAAGCTCTTCTTAGGCCGCAGATGAAAAAAGACCGCACCCCCACCCAAAAATGGTTCGTAATAGTTGCGGTAATTCGTCGGAAAAAGCGCTTCGTACTGCGAAAGTAATTGACTTTTTCCGCCCGCCCACTTGAGAAAGGGTCGGGGAACGATCGCATCAGTGGGTCGAACTTGGGTCAGCATTGGCTTATGATATAGGGGAATTAAAGGGCTAGAACGAATTAATTACCATGGGCGATCTTTGGAATACGGTTTCAAAATATCCACGTTTTTTGGCAGGGGTCATGTTGGGCGTGATCCTAAACGGATTTTCGCCGTTGATGCCGCTCTTTAAGCGACCAGTGACTGCGATCGCTCTCACGGCAATGTTGATTGCCCTTCTTTCCTTTTTTGTCTTCACATTGAAGGCCATGCTGGGAATTGAGGCGACGGAGCTTTAAGACGATCGGCTTTGAAACGATCGGACCAGTAGCTGAAGCTTGAGAATTTTTATCTCAACTTTAACTATTCCCTAGATCAGGTGATCTAGATCATCCGATCTAGCTTACCCTATGGTCGATCTCAGTTCAAGGGTTATCAATTTATTTTTTTCTGAAAACCTGGACAGCGGTTTATCGCATTGAATCCAGGGATTTCGCGGTTTTGTGGACTTGTTTGTGGACTTGTGATTTTTGGGGGCTTGGTGAGATGGCAACAGATCGGCGTGTGGCAAGGGTTGCAGAATTGATGCGGCGGGAAGCGAGCCAGCTTCTGATGAATGGGATTAAGGACGATCGGGTTGGGACAGGCATGGTCAGCGTCACAGATGTGGTGGTGTCTGGGGACCTGCAACATGCCAAGATTTTTGTCAGTATCTATGGATCCGATGAAGATCGGGCCACGACCATGGAGGGCTTGAACTCGGCCACGCGGTTTGTGCGGAGTCAGCTTGGGCAGCGAATGGGCCTACGTCGGACGCCAGAGGTGGTATTCGTGGAGGATATTTCTCTAGCCCGTGGGACGGAGATGCTGACCTTGATCAACCGTCTGACGGAAGATCGCAAGCAGTCCGGAGTCGAAACTTGGCTGGACGAGCAAGCCGCCCGCGATCGGGAACTCGCGCTTGAGGAGGAGGATTTTGAGGATGAAGACGACGAAGATGAGGAGGACGACTTGGGTGATTTGGGTGATTTAGCGCCAAGCCCGAAACCTGCTGTTTGAAGCCGAAGAGCGATCCCCCTAAATCCCCCTTGGTAAGGGGGACTTTGAGCCAAGGCTTTCTGATATGAGCCTTGATTCGATCAATATTTTCCGATTCCCCCTTTACAAGGGGGTTAGGGGGATCGAGCCTGATTTACGTTTAGCAAAACAAAAATCAACATGTTTCCTCCTCTCTCCTCCTTAACGATCGCCCAATTGATCGCCCAGATGATCGTCGTGCGAACGACGGGATTTCTCTTCGATCAGCAGTTGCAGTATCCCGCCTGGGAAGCTGATAGTGCAAAACTGCGGCATCTAGTGGAGACGGTTGGAGTGGGTGGCGTGATTTTTTTAGGGGCGAGTGCGGCGGAGATGGCGCTGAAGACTGCTCAGCTTCAGGCTTGGGCGAGTATTCCCCTGTTGCTCTGTGCGGATGTGGAAGAAGGCGTGGGGCAACGGTTTTCGGGGGCAACGATGTTTCCACCGCCCATGGCCTTAAGTGCGATCGCCGCTAAAAACTTGGATCTGGCCGCGAATCTGGCTCGCAATATGGGAGAAGTGATTGCCCAAGAAGCGCGGGCGATCGGACTCAACTGGATCCTCGCACCGATCGTGGACGTGAATAATAATCCCAACAATCCCGTCATTAACGTTCGGGCCTTCGGCGAAGATCCCCGCACGGTGATGGCTCTGACGGAGGCATTTATTCAGGGCGCTGAGTCCCACGCGGTCCTGACCTGTGCAAAACATTTTCCCGGTCATGGCGATACGGATTTGGATTCCCATTTGGAATTGCCGCTGATTGCCCATGATGTGGCGCGACTAGAAGCGATCGAATTTCCGCCGTTTCAAGCGGCGATCGACGCAGGCGTATCTTCTGTCATGACGGCACATCTAGACGTTCCGGCGTTAGATGACCAAAATATTACGACCTTTTCGCCAGCGGTGAATCACGACTGGCTGCGCGATCGCTGGGGGTTTGACGGGCTGGTGGTGACGGATGCCTTGGTCATGGGAGCGATTGTCGATCGGTTTGGCGATCGGGAAGTGGCCGTGAAAGCCGTAGAAGCTGGGGCCGATGTTTTGATGATGCCTGTGGATGCGATCAATGCGATCGAGGCGGTAACAGAAGCCGTGGCGTCTGGGAGATTGACTCGCGATCGATTAGAGCAGTCCGTCACCCGCATCTGGACGGCCAAACAGCGAATCACCCAAGCCATGCCCTCTGTCACCCAAACACAACTGACCGAAACGATCGCCCTACCTCAGTTTGAACAATGCTCTGCAGAAATTCTGCGGGCATCCATGACCCTGCACCATCCCGAACGATCGCGCCTCACCGAAGAGAAATGGCAATCCCATCGTCACTCCTTGGTCTTGGTCGATGATCTATTAAACTCGCCGTTTTTAAGCCGTACTTCACCTGCGATCGTTCAAGTTAAAGCGCAGGGCTACGGGGTTCAAGTGGTGGAATCCAGTACCGACTTATTCTTGAGTTCGAGTTGGCGATCGACCTTGTTGCAGATTTTTGTGCGGGGCAATCCGCTGCGGGGGACGGGAAAATATGTCGATCGGATTGGTCAGTGGTTGGAGTTTTTAATTCGCACCGATCAACTGCAAGGCGTGATTCTCTACGGCAGTCCTTATGTGGCGGCGAAACTATTGCCGATCTTGCCGGAAGATGTGCCTTCTATTTTTACCTACGGTCAAGGCGTTCAAGCCCAGACGATCGCCCTTGAAGCCCTGTTCCAACAGGCTCGGACTGCGACGAAGAGTGGTTTGTTAACTGGAAAAGATGGAATGTTTGCGTAGAGAACTGAGGTGTTTCTTCGGGAGTACAATAGTATTCCTGACTTATAGGTGCCATGTCCAATCCTCAACCCCCAAACGCTGACGAATCGATCGGCCATGATCAGCTCTTCAAAGAATTGATCTCCACTTGTTTTATGGAGTTTTTAGAGCTATTTCTACCAGAATTTGCCGCAACGATAGACCCGACATCCATCAAATTCTTGCAACAAGAACTCTTTGTCGATTTGGTGGAAGGTGAAGAGAAAATCGTGGACTTGTTAGCTGAGGTGAAGCTGTTGGGGGAAGATGCCACCATCTTGATCCACATCGAGCCGCAGTCCACCAGCCAAACAGTATTCCCTCAACGGCTCTTTTTCTATTTCGCCCGCCTTCACCAAAAGCACTTGAAGCGAATTTATCCGATCGCCCTCTTCTCCTACGACAAACCTAAAAAAGTGGCTGAGGATAGCTACAAAGTCGAGTTCCCACACCTCAAAGTTTTGGAGTTCAACTTCACCGCCATTCAACTAAATCAACTGGACTGGCGGGACTATCTCGATCGCCAAAACCCAGTAGCCGCCGCGTTAATGGCCAAGATGAAGATTGCGAAGAATGATCGGCCTAAGGTCAAAGCTGAGTGCTTGAGATTACTCGTCACCTTAAAATTGGATCCAGCAAAATCTCGATTGATCTCAAAGTTTGTAGATAGCTATCTCCGCTTGGACCTCAAGGAGGAAATCAAATTTCAGGCTGAAATCGATACAATGGGCATGACCCAAAAGGAGGCTATTATGCAAACCATGACAAGTTGGGAAGAGAAAGGCATGGAGAAAGGCATCGTGCAGGAGAGACAGACGATCGCGCTCAATCTGCTGCGCGAGAATATTCCTTTGGAAACAGTTGCTAGGACTACTGGACTTTCGATCGCTCAAGTCCAACAACTACAATCTGAAATCCAGTAGTGTCACTATAAATAGCCAAATAGCCAAAGCCCTGCAAGATTTTTGCAGGGCTTTGGCTACGTTTAAACTCATGTCGCCTAAGCTCGTGCCACCAAAACACTCTTTTCCCGCTGAATCGGCAAACAACTCACCGAATCCAACGTCGCGCAGTAGGCCATGTCTTCCTGACAATTGAGCTTCAGCAAGCGCTGCCCATGACTGGCATGATTCAATAATCCCGGTAAATCATCGGCCCAAGTCCGGTACAGCGACACTGCGCCGATCGTCTCATCATTCCCCGCAATCTCTCCCAAACTCAAATTCAACTTGTCCGCCAACAAATGAGCGATCGCCCCCGCACAGACGGTATCTTCTAAGGCATAGGTGCCTTCCCAACCCGCACCGACGATCCACACCGTTTCGGGCATGGTTTCGAGTAAATATTGCACCACTTGATGGCGATTAATCAGGGCCGCCCCAAGAACCGTTTTAGACTCTTCGACCCGCTGAAAGGCTCGGGTCCCATTGGTTGTACTGACGAATAACCGCTTGCCACCCATGCGCTCAGCACTGCAATCCAAGGGCGAATTGCCAAAATCAAACCCTTCTACCATACTGCCACCCCGCTCTCCAGCGCGGATCCGTTTAGTGGGATCCCAGCTTTCGCTGACCGCCATCAACCGATCGAGATCGCTAAAGACCTGAACGGCTTCAGCCCCGACGCTCAGTGCCGTTACCATCGTCGTCGTGGCACGTAAAACGTCGATCACGATCGAACAGTCAGCCTTGTTAAGGGCAGGCGTTTCTTCAGGCGTATGATAGACAAATAGCTTCATGGTGTCGGTAAAACTTGGGTGCTGCGAGAGAGTAGTGCCTCTGGAAATTAAGGCGTAACTAGCTTCTCAGAATAGTCGATATCCGTAACGCCTGATTAACCTTTTATCCATACCTTTCTATCGGTTAGGAACAATCCATTCTTTCTCTGTACAAATATAACTTAAGGGCTGGTCCCAAGTTTCGGGGACAAAATTTTCCATAATGCTCAAGTTAAACGTAATCCCGATCGTCCGAACCCTTTGCCACTCAGGTTTTGCTAGGAGCCGATCGTAAAATCCACCGCCATAGCCCAGGCGATACCCTTGCCGATCGCAGCCCACACAGGGCACCAGCATCCAGTCCACCTCTTCGGCCTGTAATGTCGGCGTAGTCGCGGGTGGTTCCAAAATCCCAAAAGCTCCGGATACCAAGGGTTCTCCCGGTTGCCAAGGGTGCCACTTCAGCGTCGATTCCGCTTCGCAACGTGGAAACCCAAACCGCAAATCCAATCCTGTTACATCCGTCCAAAGCCGGGTTAGATCCGGTTCTTGGCGAATACTAAAGTACGCCAATATCGTCTGACCCGATTTAAAGCAAGACTGATCCAAAAGGCACGCCGTAATTTTTTGGCTGTGACGGTTCCAGTCTGAGCTTGTCAGTTGTTGTCGAGTTTGGAGGAGTTGTTTACGCAGCGCTTTTTTATCCATGGATTCAGGGTCATGCGGCACTAGCCAGTTTAATGTTGATTGATTGTTTGTGAATTCATCCAGCTATGCCTGATCCTGAACTGTCTTGCGATCAACGCGATTCTCAGCGTAATTCTCAGCGTTGCGCCAACCTTTGCGCCCAAATTCCCGAAATCGTCGATCGTCTCTCGCAACGTCTGATCGCCTTTCGCCGCCAACTTCACGCCAATCCTGAACTCAGCGGGAAAGAAACCCAAACCGCGATCGCCGTTCAAGATATTTTGAACAGCGCTGGAATTAAAGTGCGATCGGCGGGTCGTCAGGGATTGCTGGCCCATCTGCCAGGATGCCGATCGCCACGATTGGCATTGCGATCGGACATGGATGCCTTACCCATTCAAGAAGGCACCGATCACGGATTCAAGTCTCAAAACCCTGGCATCATGCACGCCTGCGGTCATGACATCCACACCACTGTGGGCGTGGGTACGGCCCTGGTTTTAGCCGAATTAGCTGGGCTTGAAACAGGACTGCATTCAGAATTACAAGACATTCGCTTCATTTTCCAATCTGCCGAGGAAATTGCCCAAGGAGCCTATTGGATGGTCGAGGACGGGGCTATGGAAGGGATTGAGTCCATTTTGTCGCTGCATGTCTTTCCGAGTATTCCGGTGGGGCAGGTGGGCATTCGCTACGGGGCACTGACGGCAGCGGCGGACGACTTGACGATCGAAATCCTCGGCGAATCGGGCCATGGCGCGCGGCCCCACGAAGCCGTCGATGCCATTTTTATCGCGGCCCAGGTGATCACCGCGCTCCAAGGCGCGATCGCCCGCACCCAAAATGCCCTTCAGCCCATCGTCCTCACCCTCGGCCAAATCTCCGGCGGTCGTGCGCCCAATGTGATTGCCGATCGGGTCAAACTGTCGGGAACCGTGCGATCGTTTCTGCCCGACAGCACCACCGTCCTCCGCCCCTGGATCGAAAACCTGGTGTCCCACACCTGTGCCGCTTATGGTGCCACCTGTGAGATTACCTATAAAAGTGCAGTCCCTTCAGTGCAAAACGATCGCGCTTTAACCCAACTCCTCGAAAGCACTGTGGTTCAGGCGTTGGGATCTGAGGCAGTATTTCCGATCGTCGAACCGTCCCTGGGGGCGGAGGACTTTGCCGTTTATCTCCGTCATGCACCGGGAAGTATGGTGCGGCTGGGCGTGGGCGGCGTGAATCGGTTAAATTATCCTCTGCATCATCCATTATTTGACCCGGATGAGCGATCGATTCGCGTTGGGGTGATTACAATGGCTACGGCTGCGGTGCGATATTTCCATTTGGCTCATTCATAATCCTCAGCTTCTATTCTTTAGTCCTATTAGCATTGCCATGAAACTCGTTGTAAAACAAGACACTGTGTTCAAGCAGTATGCCGTCGATTCTAAACAGCTTGCCGCAAAGGATAAGGTCATGATTCGGGCAGGCCAGAGCTTTGAAATTCACTCTTGGAAGCCTGCGGGAAAACTTCACTGGAAGGTGGCCTTGGTGGATCAAATGTTGGGAACACCGCCACTGAATACCTGGTATGTCTTTACGCCCCACATTCAGTTAGTCAATAGTCGTGGCAATGCTCCTACCCCTCCACTGGATCCACCCAAGACGACTATCCCGACTCGGATACCTGCAAGCAAGCTGTTGGCGGTGCCGTTCCACTACCAGCTCAATAACGCTGAAAATCCTCGCGGATCCTGTAATGTGACTTGTTTTGCCATGGTTATGAATTACTTCAAAATCAAGAAAAAGACCAATGCTTTACAGTTAGAGGACGAACTCTACCGCTACATGGAAGATCAGAAGCTGAGCCGTCATGATCCAGGCGATTTGGCCACCATGGCCCGTGCCTATGGTCTGAAGAATGACTTGACCCTGAGGGGAAGTCAGGCGGATATTCGGAAGGCGATCGCGGAAGGGAAGCCCTGTATTATCCACGGGTATTTCACCTCCTTTGGCCATATTGTCACCATTATCGGCTACGACCAAAATGGATTTATTGTGAATGATCCCTTTGGAGAGTGGAATTCCTATGGTTACGAAGAAGGTCCCTATGGCGATGGATTGCACTACAGCAATTCACTGATCCAAGGAACCTGTTCACCGGAAGGCAGCAATCATATGTGGCTGCATCGCCTTTCTCTTGCTTAGCCGTTTCTCGTCTAAGCCTGATTGCGGACGGCGAGATTGAGTTCTCGCCCGATCGAACTAATGGGCAGACAGAGTAGATTATCGCCTTGGGTTTTAATCATGCCCTTTTGGCGGAGTTTGCCCATGAGGCGGGTGACGGTGACGCGGGTCGAGCCGATCGCACTGCCAATCTGAGCGTGGGTCAGCGGGAATGGCAAACAGTAGCCATCTTCAGTCGGTTCGCCATACTCTTCAATCAATAGGGTCAAGAAACCTAGGAGCCGATCGATCGTCCGACGTTGGCCGAGGGTGCTGAGCCAGAGCAGCTTACGCTGGTGCTGATAGCGGAAGGCGTCAAGGACTTCGCGGCGGAAGTGAGGCCAGTTTTCCAGGTCGTGCCAGTACATCCAGACTACTGAAGTCTGATCGACATGGGCATAGCTTTGTAGGGTAAAGGGGGACTGGGCAACCACTTCAAAGGGTTGGCCCGCTCCGACAAACCCCAAAAAGGCTTCTTCGGGAGCCATACGAGCGGCTCTAGCGCTGGCAGTAGAAGTCGCCTGGGCCGTTCCGACGAGACGAACAGCTCCCCGCTGGACCAGGTAGAGGAGTCCAGGTCGGGTGATAATCTTTTCGTCTTTAT
>JAAFJU010000013.1 GCA_013298165.1 Synechococcales cyanobacterium bin31.maxbin.ball.101
GGAAAGATAATTCCCATCAAAACCAGCGTTGTCACCAACAACTCACGAATGAGTGCATAGTAGTCCTCCATGGCATTTGAAACCTCTGCTTCAGCAAGCTGATCAGTGTTCTCATCAACAACCACGGTGGCCTCAGCCATGTCAGTCTCAACTAGTAATGTGGGGTCCTCCATAACACGATCGATTCCACACTCAGGACTGTGGCTTCACAAAAGACATCCCCACGCGATTTAGAAACAGTTACCTGAATCTCTGTTCGCAATGAGTATTTATGCTCTTGTCATGAGCCACAGCAAATCATATCACGCAGGGGGATCATCTTTTAGAGAATGAAGAATAGAGAATTGAAAATTCAGAAAAGGGGCGTTACACTGGGGCCATCACTGACTAAACCAGACATGAGGGGCGATGATGCGATCGATCACCCAGCTTACGATCGACGAACTGACTGAAGAACTGTTGACCTTGCCGGACAGCGATCGGGCCATGCTTGCCGATCGATTGTGGGCTAGTTTGGACGCTGAAGATTTAGAGGATGCTGACAATACTCCGCTTTCACCTGCCTGGAGCGTTGAGATCAAGCGACGAATGGCGGCGATCGAGAATGGAACGGAACAGTTGATCCCAGGGGAGGAAGCACTGGCCCAAGCTCGCTTAGTTTTAGAGCGATTTAAGAAATGAAATTTAGTCTCTCATCAGGGGCTTTGTTAGATTACTCAGAGGCGATCGAGTTTTATGCAGAGCAAAGCCCAGAGCTAGGTCAAGCATTTATTAATGCGGTCGAGAATTCAATCTATAGGATCCGAGAATTCCCAGATCGTTGGGGAATCCTGGAGGGAGATGTTCGCCGATGTCAGGTCAAGAAGTTTCCATATAGTGTCCTTTATAGTTTTAAGGATGATGAACAGGAACCTTCTGTTGTGATCATTGCGGTCATGCATGGACGACGAGAAGAAGGATATTGGAAATCACGGATAGGCTTAGGTTAGTGCTATGGATACTGAATTATTGCAAGCGATTTTGGATGAGCTTAAGGCGCAGGGGCGATCGAATCCCAGCATTGCTCTGGGGTTTAGCCATCCGCCGAAGGCCCGCTACATCTACGCCAACCGCCAATACCCCGACTGTCTCTGGTACTTCTGGAATGGGGCCAAAAATATCCATGAACCGATCGAGCACCATGCCCTGACCGGAATCATCGAAAAACTCGAAATCGAAGAGAAAGAGTTTCGCGGCAAACCGGATCCGAAGGTCAATCTCCATATCCGAGCCGATCGTCCCTACGTGATCCAGTCCGGACTCGACACTCTGTTTGCCAAAGGACTGCTCTATACGCTTTCAAAACTTCCGACCGAGGCATTTAAGAGACCGATTACGATCGCTGTGGAAGCTGGAGAAACGGACCAAGTTTTATTCTGTCGAATTTATAATCCCCTCACCGGGAATGCCGTCTATGCCCCCTACCCCGATGACGCGAATTGGGAAACCGTCAAAAATCGGGCGATCGAAAAAGTCGAAGCTCGTCAAACCTAACAAAGCACAAACCCCTATTGATCTAAGTATGAGATCAACAGGGGTTTGAAATCGTCCCCAATCCAGCACCCCCAGAATTGGGGGCCGGGGGGCGGTTCGTCAGAATCCTACTTAGTTGGTGCAGGTGCAGGTTTAGCCGCAGGTGCAGGTGCGGCACCCGGTTTGCCCGCTGGACGAAGCGTCTGTAAGAACTGGATCGCCTCAGTATTTGGAATCAGAATCAACTGCTCCAAACTGGCATCCTTCTGGGGACTCTGCATCGCATCCAAGATATTCTCCAACAGCAACACTTGAATATCTGCTGTCTTTGACAAATCAGGCTGAGACTGCTTAAAGCGATCGATAAACGTCTGAAGCTGCTCCTTCTCAAAGAACATCGGAATCGCCGTCTCATTCCCCTGCTGAATCGTCAGCAAGCCTTTCTCCTTATCCTTACCCGCCCGCGCCACAAACAGCGGCGTTCCAGGGAATGCCTGAAGCTTAGCACCTGCGGCATTCGCTAATGCCAGTGCGGCTTCTGACTGCTTGCGGGTGGGAATATAGACAAAATCAAGCTGAGAGGGATTGTTTTTGCTCTTCATTTTCAGCTCGTACACCTCAGCCATCGACAGCGGACGAACCTGCAAGCTCTTCGCTAGGTCCGGCTTTTCCGCCTTCAGACGAGCCAAGAAGTCTTGAGCATCCTTCTGACTGAGGAACACCCGCGAAATCGGGTTGGCTTTCTGGCCTTGGGGGGGATTGGAGACGAGGGGGGCACCTTTATCATCTGTCAAGGTAAAGACTGGAATCGGACCTAATTTTTGGACAATCTGCTCTGGGGTCAGCGCAAGGACGGACAGAGCATTGAGGAGAAGCGCGCTCAGGACGGCACCACTGGCCAAGCTCACTTTCGCACTCCAACGGATCAAAGATTTCATTCAGACTCCTGAAGCCACAGGGGGCAGCGGTAAAAGGACAAACTGGTGTAAGACGGGATGATTTAGGGTCGTAAACAGGGACATGGGATTCAGAAAATGCTCAATCCCAATTTGACGCATGACCAAGCCTTCATTATTTACCAAACTTTGGATGGGTCGATCGCTGATGATTGTGCCACATTCAAAGCTTGGTTCTGCCAAATTTTAGACCAAGGACATAGCTGTCCCTGAACCGAAATTCAGCGACTAACCCATCGATTGACGATCGGACGATCGGTGAAGTTCCGTCTGACTAAGGATTTTCGGAATCCAAACGTTCAGCACTGGGAGTTTCGGGAAACGGAGAACTTGATATTTTATGCTTTGAGATTATAGATGCTGAAGTCGGATCTGAGTGGAGTGCTTGAGAAAACCCCCAAACCACCACCACATTCGAAAGCGTTAAAAACGACTCTGCACTGCCATGCAGCCAATCCACATTCGCCAGTTCTGCCCCATAGGCCACCTTGGCATAAATCCCTGCCGGAATCGTCACCACCACAAAGACCAGCAGTAGATAAAATCCCCGCAGTGCGATTTTCGGGGTCTGGCCAGACTTTCCCAGAAACCACAAAAAGCCTAAATAGGGAAAGAGCGACAGGCCAAACAACGATTCCTTAGAAAGTAAGCCAGACAGCAAATCATTCAACATCAGCAGGTTCCACCGATCGGTTTTTCCAAATCCACCAAGCCGCCGCCATCATTGTGCCATTGCCGATCACCGTCGTCGCGGCCTGCACTGTCACCAGCCAGTCCAGACTCACCGCATTATCAAAAAAATGCCAAGTACAGGCGCACATCGCACTGACCAGCGACGGCAACATGCCCCAGGACATCGATCGCCAAGCGGGAAGATTTTTCACCTCGGCAAAGCGCCAGATCAGAAAAATCGCCACAATCCATTCAATGACGCTAGAGATATGAATAATCCAAGTCGGAATCGAAAGTGCATTCATCAGCTACTCAGCAAAGTCTGATCTATTATAGAAGCCTATTTCCCAAGCTCCTAAGACATCATGTCAAAAAAACGCGCGATTCTCTGCGGCTACTATGGCATGGGAAATGCTGGGGATGAAGCCCTCTTGGTTTGTCTATTACAAGCGTTGCCTGCCCATATCGAACCTGTCGTCCTCTCCAAAACCCCAGCAGAAACCCGCGATCGCTACCAGGTCAAGACCTGCGATCGGTGGGATTTGTGGGCGGTGATGCGCGAGATGCGTCGATCGGATTTTTTCATTTGGGGCGGTGGGAGCTTGATGCAGGACAGCAGCAGTCGCGTCAGTCCGCTCTACTACGGCGGCTTGATGAAACTCGCACAGATGTTTGGACTGCAAACGATCGCCTGGGCACAGGGTCTCGGTCCCCTAAACCACCGATCGAACCGTTGGTTAACGCGACATGTTTTGAAACGCTGTCGGCTGGTGACGGTGAGAGATACGGTTTCTTATGAGTTGGTGCAAAACTGGGGTATTCCGGTGACGATCGCCCCGGATCCTGTCTGGGCCATGAAAGCTGAGAAGTCTGTAGATCTTTCCCATCTCCCATTTCCTCGTGTTGCGGTCAATCTTCGGGAGCATTCGAGCTTGACACCCGATCGGCTAGAACTGATCACGGAAGCCTTAATACAATGGCAGAAATCCTTTGGCAGCACGATCGTTCTATTGCCATTCCAAGAAAGTCTAGATGGCAAGCTAGCAAGAGAATTACAGGCGAAGATTCCTGGCAGTGTGATTCAAGCTGTTGAATCCCCACAGATTCTAAAAGGGATATTTCCATGGATGCAGTTTACGATCGCAATGCGACTCCATGCAGTGATCATGTCGGAGTCCGAGGGGATCGACTGTTTTGCATTGTGCTACGACCCGAAAGTAACCCGTGTCATGCAGGCGGCGCATCTGGACGGACTTGAACTCACCAACCTAAGTTCGGTGGACATGGAACCTGGACATCTAATAGGAGATTGGCGACGAATGCTCTGCCGCAGTGGAACACAATCCGACGTGCGAAACGTAACACCCTTAATCCGAGACGCTAAACAACATCAAGATCTCTTGCAACAAGTCTTAGGTGACTAATACCCTAACGCTCTATTAAGGCCGTTGCCCGAAGCGCTGAATGAGTTCTTCTTGGGACAGTTGCATAACAGCCCTGACCCGATCGATCGGACTTAGGTTCAATAATGCCGGAACTACAGCGGCGAGTTTACGATCGATAGTGCCAAATTTCACCAACAACATGCTTTCAAGGGTGGTGCGATCGCCCTCCTGCCGTCCTTCCTGCCGTCCTTCCTGCCGTCCTTCCTGCCGTCCTTCCTGCCGTCCTTCTTGCCGTCCGACTGCTATGCCTTCTCGGATGGTTTGATTGCGCCAGTCTTCGTAGAGGGCGTCGATGTTGAGAAGGGTTTCTTGGTCGTTGGTGGTGAGGTTGGGTTGGCTTTTTAGCATGATTCTGAGTTTGGTGATGTTTTCGCGGATGAAATCGGTTAGGGGTTGTTGGGGTAATTCTAGCAATTCTTCAATGGCTTTGCGCTGAACTTCATCGCGACCAAGAAGCCGAAGTAGAAGGGTCTCAGGAATGACGGGAAGTTGGTGGACGACGACGAAACCGATCCGCAAGGTATCCCCGAAGAAATAGAAGCCTTTGGGCCATTTCTTTTTGGCGATCGCATTGCAGCCGTTCAGGGATTTCTCCGAAGCGGTGGGGACGATGAGCCAAAGTTGAGGCTGGTCTTGGGGTTTGATTTTTTGCTTCTCGCGTTTCGATCGTCGGGACCATTCGGCACGGACACGGCAGAGTTTTTCGATGCAGTGAAAGAGGTCTTCGGTGGAAATAGGATTGCGGAAGACTTCGATTAAGGAGGGTGCGATCACCATTTTGCCCAGTTGTCCGAGCAGTTCAATGGGTTGGCGAGATTGTGGGATGAACCAGATATCGACTTGCAGGGCCTCACCCGGTGGGAGTTCAAAGCTGATTTCGATTTCTTGGCTGAAGGGCGAGAGCATTCCTTTCAGATATTGTTTGGCAAACTGATCGTGGCGGTTTTTGGTCATGGCGATCGCAGGATTCATCAATTAACGAAAGGGTGATATGTGTCCCAGCCAAGTTCTCCAGCGAGGTATCTGGGCAACGACATAGACCCGATCGCCCTCGGTAATCGGAGCGACCCAATCATGCAGTTCTTCAGAATCCTGCTTCCAAATGAGACGACCATCTGCCGAGTCGATCGCAACTATTTTTTCAGGCTTCTCGCCGCTCACCGTGAACACCAATCCTGAACTGTCAGCGATCGTAGAACGAAATTTGGATATAGCTGGCTCCTTAAGTTGTGTAAGTGATCGTTGTTGTCCAGATAGGAGATCAAAATTGACTAACCATCTCTTTTTAGGCTTAGTGGCTGTCAAGTCATTGTTAAATTCTATACAATCTAGAATCAGTCCTTGAGGCGAAATTGAAACATCTGCATCTGTGCCGCAGTTAAGTTTCTTAATATCAGCATTCCAAATCTCCTTTCCTGTCCCGATATCAATCGCCTTTACACGTTGCCAAGAAGTAAAAGAATCATAGATTAAATTATTCTTTGCGATCGACATTTGACGTGGATATTGAAACGGGAGAGACCCTGGAATTGTATTTTTTAGTTTTCCAGTTTCCCAATCATATAGATAGAGTATTTCTTTCGCATTATTATAGACTAAAAAATATTGATCTGTAGATGCAGTTTTGTAGACTAACATGAGTGCTAGAGGATCCTTAAACAATTGTTCATCCTGAGACCATTTAGGAATCGGCTCTACCGTCGTTCTCCAGAGGCTCTTTCCAGTCAAGGGTTCAATTCTTTCAATCGAGATGCCTGTTGATTGAAATTTCAAGATCCCAGCCTTGTTTTTTTGCAATGTAATTCCAGATTCTTTGCGTGCGTGCATCCATGGACGATCGATTGTCCATTTGATGTCGCCTGTCGCCGGGTTCAGAGTGATGATTTTCCCTTTTGATTTAGGATCTGGATTCACAGCGATCGTCACATTCTCCGAGGTCAGGTTTGGAGGCGTGGAGAATAATGCTTCATAATTTAAATAACTTGGAGCATTAAACTCCCAAAGACGCTTGCCACTCACTGCATCCAATGCCGTTAAATGGTACTGATCCTTTGTGCCATCCTCAAACTTGCGATCGTCCAGTCGATGATAGCCCGTAATAAATAGTTTGCCTGACTGAGCCGTGAGACTTCCCACCCTACTACTCTCGATCGGCACGGACCAGAGGTATCGGCCTGTCTTGCTGTCCAATGAGACTAAATAGGGAAGCTTAGACGTAATATGCTCCTCGATGGGTCTCTTGGAATTCGTTCTATCCCACACAAAGAGCAGCCCACCTCCCGCAATCAATCCGATCGCAGACAGGCGAAAAAGACTCTTTAGCAGTTCTCTGAGTTGTGAATATTGATTCATACATTCCTCGGAACAGAGAAGTCATGGAATGGTCTATGACTGAATGACGATGGAGTCCTAGTATTCATGCCATGCCCATTAATTGTTTAACTAGATGGAAATAAGCGTGAAACGCTTACGATTCCACAAATCTTAGACTCTACTCACCTTCGGACTTACGCTACTGTCAAAAAGACTTAATTTCCTTCTCCCATACTTAAGCTATCCTAGCGTTAGGTTTCAACAGGCATTTTCATCGGCAGGCCGTCAGGTAGGACATCAAAATCATGAATGAATCTCCCCAAAATCAGCCCCATTCCACCTCTTCGACTCCGTCAGACGAATGGGAAACCGTGAATTTTCCTGATGCCCTATCCGTGGATCAACTGCCGGAGCAACCCCACGAAAGCCCCGTCACCCCAAGCTTAGTCAGCGGTGACTTCTACCTTAAGGTGCAAAGCCAAAACCAAGAACTCCGATCGCAAGTCGCTGAACTCGAAGCTGCACTACTCCGATCGCAAGGCTCCCTCCGCGCCGAAATGGAACGCTGGGAAGCCCTCGCCCTCGCCCAGTCCGAAGCTGATCCCGCTGAAACCTCCGAAAGCCGCCTCGCCCAGCAAACCCAAGCTCTATCCGGATCCCAAGCTCGTCTCGGCCAGCTTTTTGTCGAACTGGAAAGCTCCCACCGCATGGCCCAGCGACAACAGATCCTAGTCGAAACCCTGACGGAGCAGCTACAGAATAGTCACGAGCAAATCGCCCAACTCGAACGCGAATGCGCTGCCGTCCAGCAACGAGCCAGCGAAAGCCTCCAGCAACTCTCCCAGTCCGAACAAACCAACCGAGATCTCCGATCGCGCCTCCATCGCCAACAGCGCTACACCCTCCAGTTCAAAGCGGCCCTCGAAAAATGTCTGGATGTTCCCCCCGCCACCGCCCAGGGATTTGTTGCGGACTTCCTAGAAGAAGCTGATAGCGCGCCCGTGGCCACAACCCCACCCAAGGTGAAAATTCCCCGATCGCAACCCGTCCAGCCTTGGGGCGTCGCCAGCACGGTTGAAGAGGTCCCAGCCCTCCAGTCCTGGGCTAACGCGATCGTAGACAACACCCCCGAGGAATCCCCCAGCTTGGAATCCCCTGAACAACCCATCGAAGCGATCGCCCCATCACTAGACGAAACCTCGGGCGCAGCAGCAGCACTGGAAGCGATCGCGACCTCCGAAACAGATTCTGAGCTGGGTGACGCTATTGACCTAGATCAAGTCAAACCCAATACCAATCTTGACGAAGCTGAACGTCTAGACAATTGGGCACAGGTGATTGCTCAGGTGAATGCAATCATGGGCGAAGAGGTCACAATTGTCGAACAAAGCCCAGACGTGACCACAACTGAAGAAACACCCGCTAAACCCCTACCTCCGATCGCCCCCGTGATCGCCAAAGCCAAACCTCAGAAACGCGAATCTCTGAGCGCGATCGACTTACCCTCCTTTCCAAAACGCGATCGGTAGGACCCAGCCTTCGAATTACAGAGAACCTTCGAGCGTTTTTTGGATCTCTTGACTCCACAGAGAATTCTCTTTTGTGGCATTGAGTGCAAAGGAGGCTGCACCGTTTTCGACTTTGAAGACAGGTTTGTCTGCACCGTTCACGTGTGACACTTTCAGGGTTTTCAATTTTGCGGCAACGGCTTTACGGCCTGTGTCATCGCTACAGATGTTCTGTAATGCACTAGTAAAGCCTTCTACCGATCGGTTCACGGCATTGCTATTAGTCAGCGCTTCGATCGTTTTACTGGCTTCTTCACCATTGCCAAAACTATTCCAGTCGATTTCGATTTTAACGGTTGAGCCTTGACATTTTTCTGCAATCTTCTTCTCAAACTCAGGCATAAATTTATCGTTGTACTGGTCGATCACGCGCCGATCGGTCAAATTGAAGGTAGGAGTTCCAGAGACAGCACTTGCATTGGCGACTGTTTTAGCATCGGTTGTCTTAGCGTCAGGACTTTGAGCCGCAGATTGAGAACCCGTGGATTGGGTTGGCTTACAGCCACTGATCGCGATCGTCCCACAGAGAAGCAGAACGGCATAGGCAGAGAATCTAGACGAGAAGAAAGACAGCATAGTTGTTTAACTGAATGGATTGGATTGAACTAGGGTCATCTACCGATCGCCCCTAGAGAGCTATGCAAAATCAGCCCCAAAGCCTATTAATCCCCAATTAACCCCAATAGTCATAAAAAACGCTCCCCATCACTAAAACGGGGAGCGTTTCCATAGTTTGCAGAATGGTTCGCAACCGATCGCAAACCCTAAAAATTGGATTAGTTGCGACGATCGCCACTGAAGAAAATCATGATGATGTATTGCATCACTTGCAACAAAGAGTAGAGCGCCGTTGCCACATAGGTAAAGGCCGCTGCATTCAGCACCTTTTTCGCACCCCTATTTTCTTCGCCCTGCAAAATCCCAAATTCATCAATCATCCGCAGTGCCCGCGCCGAAGCGTCAAACTCCACCGGAAGCGTCACCAAATGAAACACCAAACTCGACGCAAATAAGATCAAACCCACATAGACAAAAAGCAAACTAATGCCCTTCAACGCCCCGAACATCATGCCACCCATGATCAACATCGGCCCAAACTGAGCACCGATATTCACTGCGGGTACTAGGGCCGATCGGAGATTCATGGCCTGATAGCCTTCCACATCCTGCAAGACGTGACCACACTCATGGGCTGCCACCGCCGCCGCCGCCAAAGAGGTCGAGCCATAGACCACCTCAGAGAGCCGAACGGCCTTCGCGCTCGGGTCATAGTGATCACTCAAAACCCCGGCCACAGGCTCAACCGTAATATGGCTCACTCCCATGCGTTTGAGAATGGCCTCAGCCACCTCTGCGCCTGTCATGCCCATGCTGGACTGGACTTGAGAATATTTGTCGTAGGTGCCTTGGACGCGCTGCTGTGCCCACCACACCAGCAACATGCCAGGAAGAAGCAACAACATAGATGGATGAAAGAACATGGTTTAGCTCGCTTAGGTCATTTAAATGCTTTCGATTTATATGCTAACATCTGCCCTGAAAAGTGCCACGATCGGCAACCTCGACCCATTTTGGGTGGATTAGTGAACTCAACCCATGACTCAATCTTTGAATCCAGCACTCCGTTCGAAAGTCTTCACCTGGCTTGAGTCTGAAGTCCCTGAATCCCGAATTCGTCACATTCTGCGCGTGGAAACGATGGCGATCGACCTTGCCCATCGCCATGACATTGACCCAGTCAAAGCCAGTCAAGCGGCCATGATGCATGACTTGGCAAAATTTTTTAAACCTGAAAAGCTATTAGCCATGGCCCAATCCCAGGGTTTGACCATCGATCCCATCTGCCAAGCCGCACCCCATCTGCTCCATGCGGAGGTGGGCACGATCGTCGCTCGGGACGTTTTTCAGGTGACGGAGGGTTCGGTTTTGCTGGCGATCGCCAACCACACCCTAGGTACACCGGGCATGGATGCCCTATCCTGCATTATTTATCTGGCCGACAGTTTAGAGCCGGGACGGGGAAAAACGGAAGAACTGGAAAGCCTGCGTCACCTCTGTCACAAAGATTTAAAGGAAGCGGTTTGGAGAACGGCGGATTTTAGTTTGCAGTATTTGCTAAGATCGCAACAGCTCATCCATCCAAGGACGGTAATGACCCGAAATTGGTTTTTACAAGAGGTAATCTCTCCCACATGACAGAACAACTCATCTCGACCGATCTGACGGCCGATGACTTTCAGTCGGTCGTAGACCATCGCCCGGACCCTGAAACTCTCTCCACACCAGAGTTCGTCATCGATCGTAATGACCCCCTCTTCAAGATGGCTTGGCTAGCAGCCGAGGCGGCGGACGATCGGAAAGGCGGTGACATTGTGTTACTTCAGGTCGGTGTGGTGTCTTCCATTGCTGAATACTTTGTGATTGTCACCGGATATTCTCGCGTCCAAGTGCGGGCCATCACTAACTCCGTCGAAGAGAAAATCACCACGACCCTAGGCCGTGAGCCGTTGCGCAGTGCGGGCGGGGCGGAAGGTGTCTGGTCTTGTCTCGACTACGGCGATGTTGTGGTTCATATTCAAATGCCGGATACCCGAGACTTTTATGCTCTAGAAGCCTTCTGGGGTCATGCTCCGAAGGCCGTTTTTGTCCCAGAAGCGCCTGAGGCTTAGTTCTTTGGCGACCTGCCCCCCGGTCCCTAATTCTGGGGGAGCTAGAGTTCGGCCCAGTGTCCGGTTCCCCCAGAATTGGGGGTTAGGGGGCTAATAATTTCGCAAGCTGTGATCCGATCGCTCCTTTATCAAAAATCTTCAAGCATTCCGATCGCAGATAGTCGCCATCGGTGCGTTGATCCCCGCCCTTCAGCATCTCGATCGTTGCCATGGCTACCTCATCGGGATCGCGGTGCGGCACTCGCCAGCCTAGCCTTCCATCTTGCAGCGGTTCCGCTGATCCGTCCGCATCTCCCGACAGGACCGGAACCCCGCAAGCCATCGCCTCCAAATAGACAATCCCGAACCCTTCCTGGGAGGGCATCACGTAGGCATCGGCCAAATTGTAATGAGCCGCCAAATCCTTCGTCGCCACAAATCCCGCAAAAATCACCCGATCGGCCACTCCCAACTCCACCGCCAACGCCGCCAACCTCGGCTGGTCATCGCCGCGCCCGAGGATCAAATATGTAACATCTGGGACCGATCGTAAAATCTCCGGCAACGCCCGAAGGGTGACATCGACGCCCTTGTACCGATCGCCCGACCACAGCCTTGCCACGGTCATCAGAACTTTTGAATCCTCCAAGCCATACTTTGCAATCCAATCCTGCGACTTCGGCTGTGGCTGAAACGCTTGACCATCGACGGCACAGTACAGAAACTCGACTTTTTCGGGTTCGATCTGGTTCGAGGCACAGAGCCGATCGCGGGAATAGCGGCTAATCGTCCAAATCTTCGCACTAGCCTGCAATGCCTTCTGTTGCGATTTTCCCAACGGCTCCCAAACTTCCTTCCCGTAGGTCAACACTGTAAATGGAATCCCCAATGGCTGACAAATGGCCCGAATGACAGGCGCAAGATTAATATGTCCGCAATAGAGGTGGCTCGGCTTCGATCGCACCACATAGGCGACTAAGGCAGCAATCAGTTTTAAACGACCCACTTGAGGCGACGGGTGTTTAAAAAAGTGAAAGTTGAGGTGGGGATCTGCGAAAGGATTGGGCATTTCGGCGCTGTCCCGCAACAGAAAAATATCGGCAACAGTCTCATTCCCGCCTTGCGAAACCGCTGGTAGAGCCTTCGGCATTGCCCTCAGCAGGTCGCCCACATAGGACTGAATGCCACCTTCACAGGACAAAATTTCTAAGAAAACGAACGCAATGCGGGACATGGCAACGATTAGGGGGTGGGGTTCTAGACGCCGATCGGATAGGCATCCCGATCGTCCCCTCCATCATTCCCAAAATCCCGCTAGCGCTATCTGAAGGCTTAATCTTTCTTTCGCGCAGTTTTAATCATGCGAACGAGGGTCGTATGGGCATCTTCAGAATGCTCCAACTCGTGGTCAAAGGTCACGCGCAGTGGGACGGATGCCCCATTGACTTCGGCAGTCAAATCCATGCCTAAGGGATCGATCGCCACCATGGTCGCCGCACTGGCCTCTGGTGTTTGACCGTAAACGGTGGCATAGAGCAGGACCGCTTCTGCATGGTCATCATTCATGTGAGCGCAGATGCGATTGCTCACGGCAGTTGTAATAGGATCAGCAGCCATCAGAAAACCCCGGTTATTAAATTCATAAAATCATCTGAACTCCTCTAGTCTACCAAAAGCGATCGCTTCAAATGTCCGAAAGGAGGATTTGGGTTTCTCAGGGTCTGCAGGATCGGGGAGGTCGATCGCGCTAATCACCATACGTTATAATCAATCCACGGAACCATAGTCCAAATGTATGAACCGATCGCAAGTTCTCGCCATTCTCCAAACGCATCTCCCCACGATCGAAGCCATGGGAGTCCGATCGCTTGCGTTGTTCGGATCGGTTGCTCGTGATGAAGCCTCACCGGAAAGCGATATTGATTTTGCCGTAGAGTTCGATGCTCCGCCAACGTTTGATGGATATATGAATTTGAAGATTCTTTTAGAAGATACGCTCGATCGGGATATCGATCTGATTCCCATTCAATCCATGAAGCCAGAAGTCAAAGCAACCATGCAAAACGATCTTTACTATGTCACGCAAAATTAGTCTTTATCTCAACGATATTCTGAAAAGCTGTGGGAAAATTACGACCTACACCCAGGAGATGAACTATGAAGCGTTTCTGGAAGACGATCGCACCTACGAAGCGGTATTGCTGAATCTTCAAATCATTGGCGAGTCTGTTAAAAATATCCCGAATGACGTTCGCGATCGATCGCCTGAAATTGAGTGGCGAAAAATTGCTGGGTTGCGAGACATGATTGCTCATGCCTATTTTCAAATTGAACCAGGAATTGTTTGGGATATCGTTCAAACCAAAATTCAGCCCTTACAAAAAGCTGTCTTAGAATTAACGGAACTCCTCTAGTTTGTCCTACTTTGGATATACCACCGTCACTCCTGTCCCGCCGTCATATTTTTCCGCAGGTTCAAATTTCGCGACTCGATCGTGCCGCTTTAAATAAGCATGAACGCCTTGCTTGAGCTTGCCTGTGCCGTGGCCGTGGATGATCCAAATGGGTCCATGATTCGCGGAAATGGCGCGATCGATCACAATTTCGGCATCCGCCACCCGCTGTCCCCGAATGTCAAACGTCGTGCTTTCGGTTCGCACCGCCGGAGCAGAGGGAGTTGGGTTTTGTGGAGGTTGGTTTTTAGCTTTTCGCTCTTCTTTGGGTTTCTCTTCGCGTTCGACTTTTTGACCCTGCAGTGATTCGATTTCGTAGACCGAAACGTTCATTTTCATAATCCCAAACCGCACCGTGAGTTCTTCCCCCTCACTCGCCAAAACCTCTGCCGTCTGCCCAATGCGCGGAATCCTCACCCGATCGCCCACCTTCGGCATAAATCCAGGCTTTTTCTTTTTGGTTTCAGCGGAGGGGAGGTGTTTGTCGGCGAGTTTGTTGAGGCGATCGGTAGCGAGTTGCGCGTCTTGTCCCGTCGGAGTCCCTTTTTGCAATTGCTTGATCACCTGAGCAACCTGCGATTTGGCATCCAGCAGCATTTTTTGCACAGCATCTTCTTGCGCTTGTTTGAGTTCGCGTTCGCGCTCTTTTAAGACCTGTGCTTTTGCCGTCACTTGCTCATAGAAAAACTCCGCTTGTTTGATTAACCGTTCCGCTTCTTTGGCTTTCTCTTCCTGCTCTCGCCGCTGCGCTTCCAGACCTGCAATGACTTCGTTAACATCTTGGCTCATGCCGCCGATGTAGCCACGGGCGTCTTCTACGATCGCAGACTGCAATCCTAAGCGAGATGCGATCGTTAATGCATTCGATCGTCCGGGGATTCCCCACAGCAATCGATAGGTCGGCTCTAGTAGCACATCATCAAACTCCACCGACGCATTTTCAAACCGTTCATCTTGATATTTCAATGCCTTCAGTTCACCGAAGTGTGTGGTGGCGATCGTCAATTTTGCACGGTTGGCGAGATGTTTTAGCAATGCGATCGCTAATGCAGAACCCTCGGACGGATCAGTTCCCGCCCCCACTTCATCCAGTAAGACTAATGCATTGGACCGATCGGCAACAATTCCACTAAATTCCGGTTCCGGCTCCCCCAGAATTGGGGGCTGGGGGGCCATCCGGGTTTCTGCAACATCCGCATCCAATGCATCCAAAATCCGTCCAATCCGACGAATATGTCCCGAAAACGTAGACAAACTTTGCTGCAACGATTGCTCATCCCCAATATCCGCCAACACCTGCCCAAACCAAGGCAATTCCACAGGTTCCCGCGCTGGGACAAACAACCCCACCTTCGACATCAACACCGCCAACGCCAAGGTTTTTAACGTAACTGTCTTACCACCTGTGTTTGGACCTGTGATCGCAACGACGCGAATCTTTGGATCAATATTCAAATGCGTCGGAATCACCGCGCGGCCTTCTTCATTTTTATGTTGCCAAACCAGCAACGGATGGCGCAAATTGCGCAAGGTAATATTTTGATTGCCCGCTGCCGCCTCGTCCCAATCAATAAAGGTGGGCGGATTAGCTTCAAGCCAGTAGCTATAGCGCGATCGGGCTGTTGCTAAATCCAACATCGTACAAATAGCCACAAGATGCTCCAGGTCCTCTTGAACCTCTGCAACGAGTGCCGTCAACTTCCGCCGCACGGCTTCTTCTTCCGCTTGTTCTTGACGTAAAAACTGCCGCAATGCATTGTTCATTTGCACAGTGGACTGCGGCTCGATGAACAAGGTCGCCCCACTGGTCGAGGCATCGTGAACAATGCCGGGAATGTGTTCTTTATAGTTTGATTTAATCGATAGGACGTAGCGCCCGTCGCGCTGAGTGATCACGGATTCTTGAATCGCACTGGAATGGCGACTCATCATCTTGTTCAAAATGTCCAAAATCCGATCGCGGGTTGATCGGATCTTCTCCCGAATGTCCGTCAGCTTCGGACTAGCCCGCTCTGTGACTTTCCCCCGATCGTCAATACAGCGATAAATCTCTTGTTCAATCTCTGGATAGGTCCGCAGATCGGCCACCATCTCTAAAAGCGTGGGCACGTTTTCTGCATTTTCGATCGCTCGACGCAGGGTTCTGGCCCCGGACAAGGTGGTGGAAATATTCAGCAGTTCTTCGCCCGAGAGCAAGCCTTGCAGGGACGATCGTTCCAGCGCATCCCCAATATCCTGAATCCCCCCAAAGGGAAGTCCCCCAGAGACCGATTGATCCAACTCGTAGGTCTCACGGGTCTGGGCGAGGAGGTGCAGGGTCTCTTCTTTGGTCGCAGGAATTTGAAGGTGATGGGCGGCGATCGACCCGAGTTTTGTCGCGGCGAAGGTGGCCAAGTGCTGACACAGGCGCGACCATTCCAATAAATTGAGGGTTTCTTGCTGGATCAAGGGAGGTGGTGGAGACGATCGGGACATTAACTATTGTAAAGGATCTGTCTCTCTTTCGGGGACTGGAGTTGGGGATTTGCGATCGGTCGGACTGGAGAGAGGGGCGATCGCTACGGGGATTTTTGTGAAGCAGGAATAAAATGTATAAAATTTTTGTGTGATGAGATATTTTTGCGTGGGGAGGGAATGATAAAAACATTGAGAGTCGAAAAATCCAACTTTAAAGGGCTGGAACTCCGACTTAGACCTTCTAATTTCTCAATCTTCTATTGCTATGACTAATCATTCTGCGATTAAACGGATTTCGATCGGGTTCTTGTCGATGGCAAGTGCAAGTTTATGGCTTGGCTATACTTCGATTGCCCAAGCCCAAGCTAGTCTGACGACAGAATCACGATTGGGGACGAATGGCATTGGTCCGGTGTTAACTGGAATGTCGTTGGAAGAAGCGATCGAAGCATCAGGGCTAAGGTTTAAAACAGGTTCAGCGGGTAATGGTGGATGTAAGGATGTTCAGCCGATCGGAGGACCAAAAAATCTCTGGTTCATGGTGAATGATGGATCGATCGCAGTTGCCTATGTTCGTAATCCGGCAATCAAGACTTTGCGAGGCGCGAAAATTGGGGATTCAGAATCGAAGATTCGATCGATGTATCCAGGACAGTTAAAGCCTGCGGAATCTTTGAGTTTATCTATGAAGAATTTACAATTTGTTCCGAAGGATGCGGACGATCGAAATTATCGAATTGTGTTCTCTTTTAGGAAGGGTAATTTAGTTGGTTTTCGATCAGGACGTTTGCCTGAGGTGCTTTGGGTTGAGGGTTGTTTTTAGAATCCATCGTTAGAAATTAGCTTTATTTAAATTGGGTTACTGACATGAGAAAGGGTTTTGCTTGGGTTGGACGATCGATCTCAGTTATGATGCTGGCGCTTGGGATTGTTGGAGTAGAGGATGAAAGAGGGGATGCTCTGGTCCATAGAAATTCCAAAATTCCTATGAGCCAGAGTGTTATCAATCCCGCTCATCAAACTGCCCAACGGATTCCTATTGTCGTCTATGGAAGACCTGGTTGTTCTCTAACTATTGAAGTTAGAAATGGTCTTCACTATAATAATATTCCTTACGAATTTAAAGATATTAATAATGAGTCAATTAGACAAGAAATGTTTGATTGGATAAGAGCGGCAAATATTAATACATCGAGGCAAATTATACTTCCAGTAGTGACTATCAATAATAGTAAAGTCATAGTTTCTCCGGATGTAAAAGATGTAATTACAAACTATAGAAATTCTATTCCAAAATCCCCTCTTGTTTTGCCACCTCAGGTAGATAATACCTTTTATGGGATTTTTAAGCGTACTGGAGGATTTAAAATTAAAAATCTAGAACGGTCAGCCTTAGCCAGTGAACATAAACCTTTACTTTCTCTAGCAATTCGTAAGACTTTGGCAAAAGCAGGTTCTTCTTATAAAGGGCAAAATTATTCATTTTTTGAATTAGACGTTAATAGTGATAACCGCAAAGATGCATTTGTGATTTTACATGGTGAAAAAGGGGTTAGTGGTAACGGAAAAAATATATGGCTCTATGAAGCTCTAGATTCTGGAAACTATCGTTTGGTAGAAGTATTTCAGGATAAAGTTGCACTGCTTCCATATGATAGAACAACCCTTGATTGGAAGAGAATTCTTCAAGTTCCAGGTTCAATTATTTCTCTTACAAATAAAACACAATACCAGGATTGTTCCGTAGGAACTCAAAGAGGATCCTATGCCGGGAATGGGATTTTTAGGTCGCTTCATTTCTATCGTTTCTGCAATACCGTTACAAATGAGAAATTTAAAATTTCTGGTACGTTAATTGAAATTCCACCAAACGACAAAATTTTGCAAGACGAAATTTTTCCTGTGGATGATCGCTCATCTGAAAGATAGTTATTCCAAAGAATAACTTAAGTGAATTTCGCATCAAGCAGAGCTTTGATTTTACGTTTAACCATTTCGAATATTTCTTTCCAACTAGTCAATAAAGCTTAAATCTCATGAATAAGATCTTAATTTCTCTTATTATCTTGAGTTCGATCGCCCTTCCCCAAGCTGCCCAAGCTGGACGAGTCGAACCCGAAGCCGTCAAATGCTGGTTTTACAAGGGAAATTCGATCGCGCTCAAGAACACCTGCACCTACGAATCACACTCTTGGATGGGCGGATGGACTGCACAGCTAACCTGGGAGGACGGTGTTAGCAACACGATCACCTACGGAAAACAAGGCAGAGGAGATTACTCCGCTTGTCCCAGTGATGACCAGTATGCGATCGATGGCACCTGCGGACGAGTCTACTACCGCAATCCACAAAGCCTTAAACGCATCTCTGAATCAATGGCACAACGACTACGTGACAATCAATCGGTAGTAACCTGCGTTCAACTCAACCAAAAATCCGTCTGCTGGAAACGATAAACTCCATCCTTGCTCTACCCATGAAACCTTATATCCCGATTACCTTCACCCTCCTCTCCTTAAGCCCGATCTTCCTTCCCTCTTCCTCCCAAGCTAGCCCCAACCATTGCCATTACACCCTCGGTACCGCATCCGGTGGACAGTCGGTCAAACTCGATCGCTGCACCATAGAACGTCAACGCGATCGACGAGTCAACTTCACCTACATGCTCGGGGATGAATCCATCAACGCCCAAGCTAACTGTCGCACCAACACCTGGACAACCTTCCCCGATCGTACCACCCACTCCCCTCAATCTCGCGCCACCTCAGATCTGCTGAAACTTGTTTGTAGTGCCCCGTCTTCCAACCCTGGAACCGGAATTGGAATCGTCTTTGATCCACCCTCTCACATTCGCAAATCTCCTAATGGGGCGATCGTTTGTACGATTCGAGAATTGACCGCGATCGAATTAGCAGGCGGTGTCACAAATGATGGCTGGGTGAGAACTCGCGCTTGCGGGGGTGGCGTCATTCATCAGAGCCAAATTCGATAACTATGAATCCGATCGCATTCTACCTTTTCATGGAAGATGCGATTTTCGGGTGGATGCCATAGTTTGAGTGTGATGGCTTGGAAGTGTAGGCGGACTAGCGATCGTGACTCTATTGGAAGAATTACGTGAATGGCGATCGGAAATGGTGTAGAAAACTAACGATCGACTTTATCAGTGCCTAATCCACAGCGTTTTGCATCGATTGGAGGTGCAATGGTTTTAGTCCCTGGTAATTTTGAACGGCATAGGATTGCCGCCTTTGAAATTAAATTGCCATCATTTTCCATCTTGATTAATGGGATTGATCGATCGAGCAATATCGCTCCAACATAAGCTCTTGAATATGGATTTTTAGGAATTGAGTAATGAAAAACACTGTGATCGTCAGACTTTACAATCAGTAGGCTTACCGTTTTCTGAATCTTTAAACTGACTACACGATTATCGGAGCGTATTCCAAGTGCTTCAACAGAATCCGCCAATCTTCCATTTTCTAAGAAGTAGGCCATCTGAGCGCGGTTCATTGAGCCAGCATATGCTTTAGCTTCATAGTCTCCACCTGGTTTATTCGCTGCATTCTCATTTATAAACCAAACAGATCCCAATACGATGGCTAGACAACAAATGATGCCGATCGATAAATAAAAAAATCCCTGTCTCTTTCTGAAAAATTGCAAGTTCTGCATATCTGTAAAAGTAGACCATCGCCTTTGGATGAACCAGCATCAATATAATGCATCTCCTCGGACAAATTTAGGTCGGTTACTCGGGATCATTGAGGATAGATTCTAAGATTTCTGGAGTGAGTCCGTTGCGGGCAGCTTCTGCTCCGATGGCATCCATCGTCTGACGAAGCTGGTTTAGCGATTCTTGGTGGGTGATTGTGCGGGACTGAAGGAAGAGGGTGATTTGGGCTTGGAGACGATCGCGATCGATGCGGTCTAGTGTGTGATACGTCTGTGCGATTTCGGGGGAGACAGGAATGGTGATGGCTTCGGTGATGGGTTTCATATCGCTTCAGAGATGAAGGTCTAGTGTTAGTTTAGCAATTCCAGTGCGATCGATGCTTTAACATCGCTTATCAGGTATTACCTCAGTGGCAAATCCAGCGTGTACCGCAAAGCTTCATCTACGATCGTCATCTCGATCGACCCAATTCTTCGCCCAATTTCCATTGTCGCGACTGTCGCCAAGTTATCCGTCATCACTACTGAATCTGATAACAACCCAGACTGTTTCCCTTCGATCGAATCCAATTGAATCAGCACACGACTCGGATATCCGGATCGCCCGACTCGGCTCGTAATCATCGCCACAATAAATTGTGAGAGTCCCGTCTTCAGATAACTCGCCTGAACCACCAAAGCCGGACGAAGTTTCGTCGATCGCAGATCAGAATTTGGAAACTTGACCAGCAGCACATCACCCCGCTGATAGCTGCCTCTTGTGGGTGTCGTAGGCATCGTAAATCTCCATCTCTGGACTATCCCAGTCCTCTGCAAATTGACTGAGGCGCGATCGTAAATCGGCTAACTGTAGCAAATCTAAATCCTCAACAATGCTCTCGTCTGGATTTTGTTTTAACGACAGAAGCCTCGCCAAGGAAACCAACGAAGATAGTTCTTCATCTGGCAACATCTCGATTACTGACAAAAGCGTTTGACGAGTATCCATAGGTTCTGCTGGGTCGGTTATCCCTATTCTACCCTACAACTCGATCGCATTCTCTCTTGTTAATCGAGAGATGAGTAATACAAAACCTTTCACCAAACGCTTGACAGCTTTATTTCAGCGATGCTACAACTGTAGTATAGAAAGTTTCACCCTAAGAAGACCATGTAACCCTCAACCCTGAAACAGATTGACATCACCTGCAACCGATCGGCGATCGCAGGTCACTTGGTTCTATGGGGAGATGGTCATGGAGAAAATTTTTAAATACCCGAGAACTCATCATATTCAGGGTTCTCGGCTGCAACCCGGCGATGAAGACTTAGATGCGGTGTCGCTGAAAACGCTGTTCGATCGTCACGTCGTAGTCGAAGAAAAGATCGATGGAGCCAATGCGGCTATTAGCTTTGATGCTGCGGGAACGCTGCGGCTTCAGAGTCGAGGGCATTACCTGACAGGTGGGCCGCGTGAGCGCCATTTTAACTTGTTTAAGCAATGGGCTTCGGTGCATTGTGCGGCGTTTTATCAGGTGTTGGGCGATCGCTATATCCTCTATGGAGAGTGGCTTTACGCGAAACATACGGTGTTTTATGATGCGTTGCCCCATTACTTTTTAGAGTTTGATGTGTTGGACTTGGAAACACAGCAGTTTCTTAGTACCGAGCGGCGACGGGCGTTACTGGCGGGATTGCCGTTGGTTTCGGTTCCGGTATTGTTCGCAGGACATCTCACGTCTGAAAAACAATTGATGGCACTGCTGCAACAATCCAATTTTATTCAAGAGGGGCATCTCGATCGATTTGATGCGGCTTGTATTGAACAGGGATTGGAGGTCGATCGAGCTAGGAAGCAGACGGATGTGTCTTCTTTGATGGAAGGGTTGTACCTGAAAGTCGAGGAAGCGGGTGTGGTCCAAGCACGCTATAAGTACGTGCGATCGGACTTCCTGACGACCATTTTGCAATCGGAAAGTCATTGGCTCAGTCGCCCGATTATTCCAAACCAATTGCGATCGGACGTTGATTTGTTTACAGGTAGGTAATCGTTATGAAACCCTTTTATTTTCCACTAACCCCAACGCAACCCGATTATGCCCTTGATTGGGAGACGATCGTTCAAACCTATACGTGGCTACAGCCCTTAGAACATTGTCCTCAAAACCCCGACTATCACGCCGAAGGCAATGTTTTGATCCATACGCGATTGGTTTGTGAAGCGCTGATTGCATTGCCTCAGTGGCGTCAACTGGGTTCCACTGAGCAATCTATTTTGTTCGCGGCGGCGTTGTTGCATGACATTGCAAAGCCTGCGGCGACAACGATCGAACCGGATGGCAAGATCACCGCGAAAGGTCACGTTCGTCAGGGTGTGAAGATGGCGATGGGCATTTTGTGGCGGATGGGCGTTGAGGTTGAGCATCGGCTGGCGATCGGCAATTTGATTCAGTATGGGAGCCTGCCCATGTGGTTTTGGGATAAGCCTGATCCGCAGAAGGCGATGATTACCGTAAGCACCGTGAGTCGGTGTGATTGGGTGGCGCTGTTGTCGGAGGTGGATGTGCGGGGGCGGTGGTGTCAGGACCAAGCGGCGATTCTCGATCGGATTCAATTCTTTCGCGAATATGCGATCGAGTTGGGGATTTTCGATCGTTCTTGGCCATTTGCTTCAGACCATAGCCGATTTCTGTATTTCCAAAAGGAGAATGCCGATCCGAGTTATGCGGCCTTTGATGACACGGTTTGCGAGGTGATGTTGTTGTCTGGGCTTCCAGGGATGGGCAAGGATACCTGGATTGCAAATCACTGTGCCACATTGCCTGTGATTTCGCTGGATGTCATTCGTCAACGGCTGGGGGCTGCTTCTACGGGCGATCAGGGTGAGGTGATTCAATGTGCGAAGGAACAGGCCAAAACCTATCTGCGGTCTCAACAATCCTTTGTCTGGAATGCGACGAATCTTTCGCAGCAACTCCGATCGCAATTGATTGAACTCTTCACTAATTACCATGCGCGGGTCAATATTGTGTATTTGGAGGTTCCCTTGACTATCCAACAGCAACGCAATCGTGCCCGTAGTGCTGTAGTGCCACAACAGGCTATTGATCGAATGGTCGATCGGTTGGAAATCCCACAAATCACAGAAGCTCACAGCGTTCAGTGGATTCTGAATGCAAATCTAAAAACAAAACAAGCGATTAAATTATGAAAATACTCAAACTAGACGAGAAACCGTTCCATCGGATGCGGTTTCTGAATGCCGCGAAAGGTGGTGGGACTGAATCTCAGACTTTGCCCTTTCTACATGGCGTGGTCGATCAATTGCCCGACACGATCGATGCACTATTGCTCACCAGCGATCTTCAAGGGGTCGTTCCATTTGGCAATACTACAAGGCTGCTGGGTGAAGAAGTCGCGTCATGCTATCTCGATCTCGCAAAGCAGAATGGGTTGCCATTGCCCGATCGCACTGGCGTAATTCTCGCAGGGGATCTCTATGCCGCGCCGCAGGGTGACAAGCGCGGGGCTTCAGGCGATGTCCGATCGGTGTGGGAAGCCTTTGGGCGATCGTTTCAGTGGGTGGTGGGTGTTGAAGGCAATCACGATCGGTTTGGGACTGAACGGGACCGAGCCGCTTTAATGAAGCATCCGAGCATTCATTTGCTGGACCATGACGTTGTGCAGTTTGACACCGTTCGCATTGGCGGCGTGAGTGGCATTATGGGCGATCCGAAAAAGCCGGGACGACGGGATGAAGCTGAATTTCTCTCAGCACTCAAACTCGTCCAAGAGCGCAACCCGCAGATTCTGATCCTGCATCAAGGACCTAGAGGAGCTGCTGATCAATGGGGGGATGAGCAGGTGACGCAACGCCTTACGCCTGCGTCGAATTTACTGACGGTTTGTGGTCATGTTCATTGGAAGACGCCCCTGGCTGCATTGAATTTGACCCATCAAGTGATCAATGTGGATAGTCGAGTGGTCGTGCTGACGGCTAGCCCGTGACATCATGCTGCTGCACGTAAAGAGCCGCTTGGGTCCGATCGCGCAATCCCAATCGACTCAAAATATTGGTCACATGGTTTTTGACGGTCCGTTCTGAAATAAAGAGCTGAGCGGCAATTTCGCGATTGTTTGCTCCAGTGCCGAGCACTTGTAAAATCTCTTGTTCTCTGGGTGTGAGTTCTGGGAAATTCTGAGTTGTGGGTTTAGAAACAGGGACTGCCATTGCTTTTTCCATTAAGCCCGGACCGAGATAGCTATAGCCCTGGTGAATCGATCGAATGGCGATCGCTAAATCTTTCGATGGTGTGTCCTTGAGGAGATAGCCTTGGGCACCTGCCCGCATGGCCTGTACGACATCTGCGTCATCATCGAAGGTGGTGAGAATTAAGACGCGAATTGCAGGAAACTGCGATCGAATCTGTTGAGTTGTTGCAATGCCATCCATGACGGGCATTCGAATGTCGAGGAGGACGATATCTGGAAGGGGTTCTAAGGTTTGGAGTTGTGCGACCGCCTCGGCACCGTTGGCTGCATCGCCTACAACTTCAATATCGGATAATGCCAACAGCAAACTTCTCAATCCATCTCGGATTAAGGCTTGGTCATCGACGATGAAGACACGAATGGAGTCAACCATGAATGAATGCGCACTTCCACTTGCACAGTACAACCTTGCCGGGGCGCACTCTGAATCTGGAGTTCTCCTCCGATCGCCATCGTGCGTTCCCTGATTCCCTGCAACCCAAATCCACTGCTGGTTTGGGTCATTTGAAATCCGTCCCCATTGTCCATAATTCTCAGACGCAGCAAGAGGTCCGTTGTGCCACTTTCTGCCGTTTCCTCTGCGATCGACTCTGCTGTCAGGTCGATCGTCACTTGGTTTGCATGACTATGGCGCGTAATATTGGTCAGGCATTCTTGGATGATGCGATAAAATGCCGTTTGAATTTCGATCGGAATCCGCAGGTCGTTGGGTAAAGGAGAATAGGTTAAGTTAGCCGTGGTTAAGAGCCGAAATTCTTGAATCAATCCTGCGATCGCCTGATCAAAGGATTGGTTGATCAGCAGGTTATTCCGCATTTGGGAAACCGATCGGCGGATGTCTTGTAGGGCCGTGTGGGACAGGGTTTGAGCTTGGGTGATGAAGGAGTAGGCGCGATCGTCTGTGCTGGGATTAAAATACACGAGGGCGTTTTCAAGTTGTATGCTTTGGGCGGTGAGTGTATGTCCGAGGGAATCGTGAATTTCGCGGGCGATGCGATTGCGTTCTTCGAGGAGGGTTTGGTCTTCGATGCGTTGGGCGTATTGGCGCAGTTGGCTATGGGCTTGGGCGAGTTGTTCTCGGTTGCGGCGTTCTGAAATTAAGCTGTTGACGAGTAGAATGAGCAATGCTGAGATGAGTGTGAAAACGATCGTGACGTTAAACACATATCCACTTAGAATTTGTCGAATATTATCTGCGCTCAGATTCACGGGATTAATTAATCTCATAAAGTCTGACCAAATCAAACTAATGGAAAGCGAAACCGTATGATAGGAGAGAAAGAATCCAGCGATCGCGAGTCCACGACTGATTCCTGTAAAGAGTAGAGACGATCGAATCAGGGCGATTAAATGCAATAAGAGCAGCGTTTCTAAATGAAGTCCGGTATTGATTTTAAGGGAACATAGGACAAAGAAGATTTGCCATAAGAGGAGAAATTCGACGACGGTGTAGAGCCATTGATTCAGCAAAAGTTTTTGTCGTGAAATCTGGGTTCCAAGCCAGATAAAGGTTCCAGTCGTCAGAATTAAGAGTATCCAACGGGTGATTTCAAATAATGGAGGTAGTAAGGTAATGCCTAGGATTGCGATCGGACTGCCTAAAATAAAGGCGATAAAGGGTTTATAGCTCGCCGGAATGCGCCAACAGACGACACAGGCGATTAGCCAAGTGATCGGTACGAGCCAGCCGATCGGATGGGTAATGCCGAGACCGACTGAAATGGAATGTTTGTCGCCTCCTTGAGTGAAAATAATATGCAAGGTATCCTGGGGCGCAAACCAAGGATAAAGCATTGCTAATGCCAACAGCACCCATTCAACATAGAGCAAGGGTTTTAACGGATGGGCAATCGATCGCCAGATCTTCATTGGAATTCTAAATAGAAGAGTGAGTTCTAATATACGTGAAAGCCTGATGCGTTGCTCTAGTCCAAAGGTCACGGTGGGAGTCGGTACTTTTGGCAGGGGGCAATTGGGCGGTTCGATCGATTCGGGAGTGAGGTTGAATTCGGTAGAGTCATTGCACATTCCCGATCCCCCTAAATCCCCCTTGTAAAGGGGGACTTTGAAGAGTGCGATTGTTTTCCTCCTCTTGTTCCCCCTTTTCAAGGGGGCTAGGGGGATCGGGCTTATCGCCATGACCCGTAAATATGAAACTCTTCTTTCTTGCGTTTAACACTACGATCGTCACTGTTCTCACGATCGCCCCTGCCATTGCAGAACCCCCGGCGAACCGCCCCCCGGCCCCCAATTCTGGGGGAGTTAGAGTGGTAGAAAAACTTGATGTTCAATTGGATCAGCCTGTTTATGAAACAATCGCTGATTCAACAGAACCTAAAATCACTGTCGTAGAACTGATTGTGAAAGGGGTTACGGGAGATCTGGAAGATGAAATCTATCGGGTGATTCAAACCAGGCCGGGACAATCGGTGAGCCGATCGCAATTGCAAGAAGATGTTGAACGCATTATTAAAACAGGGCGATTTGCCAAGGTGCAGGCGGTGCCTGAGGAGACGGCTTTGGGGGTGCGGGTGACGTTCACAGTAGAGCCGAATCCGGTGTTGAAACAGGTTCAATTGACTGGACGAAAGGTGATTCCAGAACAAGTTGTTGAAGATGCCTTTCGATCGCAGTATGGTCAACCCCTCGATCGTAATACCTTCCAAATGGGCATCAAAACCTTAAACAAATGGTATCAAGACAATGGCTACATCCTCGCGCAGGTGGCTGATACGAGCAATATTACGCCCGACGGTGTGGCGACGATCGAGGTTGCAGAAGGGGAAGTGGAAGATATTCAAATTCAATTTCTCAACCGAGAGGGCGAAGAGAAAGATGCTCAAGGCAATCCCATTAAAGGCACAACCCGATCGTTCATCATCACTCGTGAAATGGAAACACGATCGGGCGAAATAGTGAATCGCAATAGACTGCAGGCTGATTTGCAACGCATTGCGGGATTGAGAATTTTTAAAGATGTCAAAGTGAGTTTTGCGCCGGGAAGCGAGCCGCGCAAGGTGATTGTCGTCATTCAACCGATCGAACAATCCAATATCACCGCAACACCCGGCATCAACTGGAGTTCTCGCACGGGGTTTTCGGCGATCGGCAGTCTGCAAGCAGGCAACATTGGTGGCAATAACCAAAAGCTCAGTGCTGAACTGGAACTGGGCGATCGGACCTTAGCTTATGATCTCAGTTTTACCGATCCTTGGATTGGCGGCGATCGGTATCGCACAGGCTATACGGCGCGGGTGTTTCGGCAACTCGGGACTTCGCTAAATTTTGAAGGCGGTAAGACGGATGTAAAACTGGCGAACGGCGATCGACCGCGCATTCTTCGCACAGGCGGGGCGGTGACGTTTAATCGATCGCTCAGTCCAGACCCCTTAAAACGATCGGATTGGGTTGCGTCCTTAGGATTGCAATATCAAAACATCGAACTCCAAGATGCCAGTCGCAATAGCGTTTCCAAAGATGCCCTAGGCAATAATCTGAGTGCCAGTGGGACTGGACGCGATGACTTCCTGTCGATTCCGCTGACTCTCACCTACGACAAGCGTAACGATGCCCTTACGCCTACCCAAGGTTCTGTCTTCCGGTTCTCGTCTGAGCAATCCATTCCGATCGGTCAAAGCAGCATTTTTTCCAATGCGCTACGGGCCAGTTACAGCACCTACGTCCCTGCAAATTTACTCCAGATCACGCCCGGTTGTCGCAAAAAAGATCCGAGTGCGATCGACTGTCCTCAAGCCTTAGCATTCAATCTGACAGGCGGTACCATTTTAGGCAAACTTCCGCCCTACCAGGCGTTTTCCCTAGGCGGGAGCAACTCGGTGCGGGGCTATGAAGATGGAGATGTTGGGAGCGCCCGCAGCTTTATTCAAGCCTCAGCGGAATATCGATTTCCGGTTCTTTCGCTGATTAGTGGGGCGCTATTTGTCGATGCCGCAACCGATTTTGGCAGCGGGCGCAGCGTGATCGGGACACCGGGAGAGGTGCGGAGCAAATCGGGCAATGGATTGGGATATGGATTGGGAGTCCGAATCAATTCGCCATTAGGCCCGATTCGGCTCGATTATGGCTGGAACGATCGGGGTGAAAACAAACTGCACTTCGGCTTGGGTGAACGGTTTTAACCAGAATTCTGAGTCAAAATCGCATGAACCATTCTCATTTCTGTGACCCGTTCCACCGACTGACTAGCCGTGGTCATCACAAACCAGCCCAGCCTTACAGAGTAAACAATTTGGGCGCGGACTTTGGACTCCAATGGAGAAAAGCCAAGCTGGGCAAACAATCCTTGAAGATAATCCAATCGCTGACGATCGACCCGATCGATCACCTCAGCCGCCCTCGTATCATTCACGGACCAAACTCGAATCGCCTTTTCCAACCCATCGTCATCTCCCGCCGCAATCTCAAACAAACTCAACAGTTTAGAACTGGCTGAACTGTCCAAGGCTTCAATTTCCTCAATGACCTGCCGAGTATTCAGCTTCTCCCATTCCTCCAAAATCGCAACCAACAGATCATCCCGATTTTTAAAATGCCAGTAAAAACTGCCTCTTGTGATCTCTAATGCCTTCGCCAAGGGATCAACCCGCACGGACTCAATTCCCTTTTCCACTAGGAGCTTAATCCCCATGGCTAGCCAGTCTTGCCGACCGAGTTTTGCTGCTGATTCTTTTTCCATACAGTACTGTATTGACATCCCTCAAGACGATTGCTATGGTGTCTCCATACACTACTGTATGTTGAGGAAAAAGAAAAGTATGATGAGTTCATTAGATCAAAACCAGTTAAATCAAAATAAATCGATCGCCCTTCGCTTTGCCAATGAGGGATGGGGAACGATGCCGCATTGGAGAATGGTTTGGGATGAGTTAATGCATGAGGATGTGATTTATCACTTCAATAGTGCGCCTGAGGCGATCGTTGGACTGGAGGCGAATAAAGCCTTTAATGCAGATCTGTTTTTGGGGTTTCCTGATATTTGTTCTGAGATTGAAAGCACGATCGCAGAGGGAGATAGCGTGGTCTATCGCACGACGCTACAGGGAACCCATACGGGGAATTTTCTCGGGATTCCACCGACGGGGAAAGGGGTCAAAATTAATGACTTCACATTGCTCCGAATTGTGGAGGGAAAAATTGTGGAGTGGTGGTATGACTGTAATTTATTAGCTGTGATGCAGCAGTTGGGTTTAATGCCTGCCTAAGCTGGGAGAGCAGGTATGGCGGTTGATGGGCTGCTGAAGAACAATAGGCCGATCGTGCCTGCTACAATGAGCCTAACGACGATCGAGGACTCTGCATCATGACCTCCATTTCCATTCTTCCCGTCACCAATTCCAGAGATCCGTTTTTCACCATTGAACAGCAGCAACGACTGTCTACACTAATGGCTGCTTGGCGAGAGGCCCTCGATCGGGAAGATCCCTTTCCCACGGTGCTAAAAACAGAACTTGAGGCATTAGTCGAAGCTGAATTGATGGCATCAGCCTATCGACTGCAATCTTTCGATCAGTCAACGGGAGCATGACCTCCGGTCGGTCAAAGACCATCGCAGGTTGAACAATTATCGGTGACACAACTGGATGAATTGAGTGATGCACTGCTAGATTTTGACGTCACTTGGACACAGTAAATTGGGAGTAAATCTGTCGAGATAATGTATGGGGTTGACTTTTAGGGCGATCGCATTTCCGTCTGAACTCCATAACGAGTAGAATAGTGTAGATAAACTCTTCTCTAGAGGAACAAGCCTCATGGAAACGATCGAACTTCAAGTGGATGCAGACGTTGCCAGAACCTTCCAATCCGCACAACCCGAGCAACAGCAGAAAGTCCAAGCGCTCATGAGCCAGTGGCTAAAGCGTGCCATGGCAGTCACTCAACTCCAAGCGACCATGGATAGTCTCAGTGACGAAGCAGAAGCCAATGGTCTAACGCCAGAAATTTTGCAATCGATTCTGGATGATGAATAGTATGAAATTTGTTTTAGATTTAGTGTATCGATCGGATTGCGATTGCTAAATCCTTCGACGGTGTGTACGAATTAATTCGCCCTAGGGTCCGATTCGGTGAGATTATGGATAATAGTGTAAGTAGCTGTATTACCGCTTACTATTTCAGAGAAGAACCCTATATTTCACGGGATTATGTCGCCGATCGTCCTATTCATCATTACTCTGAATATCTGTCTCTCGTTTACCTGTCTATGGGTAGCCAAAACGATCGTGCAATGGCATCAATCCATCACCCAAATCAATCAATCCCTTACGATCGCTGAATTCAAACTCAGGACGCGCCCACAGTTCTCAAGGGACCCAGCCCTGGAGCATCTGCAAACCCAAGTTCAGCAGTTTCAGCATCAAATCCAGCCGCAACTGGTTCCACTCCTCCAGGTTTTGTCCGCGCTCTACCAAATGCAGCGGCTGTGGAACCGGACCGGACAAAAGCTTCGATCGCCTGCTTCATCCCCTACGCATAGGATGAACATTCAACAAAGCGCGAGGAATCCAAGAAAACGATAAGATTGAACCTAGTGATAACTGATCGCCGCGTGAAGGTTTTATGTCCAATCCTCGTTCTGGTCGTTTTTTGAGTGGTGTCTTGCTGGGGGCAGCAGCAGGAGCGATCGCTGGTCTCCTCAGTGCCCCCCGCCCCGGCCAAGAAACTCGTCGCCAACTCAAAAAAACTGCCCAACAATCCGCCGAATCTCTCCCCGAGCTAGCAGGAGAACTCACCACAGCCCTACAGGTCCAAGCCGATCGCCTCTCCGAAACCGCCCGCCAAAACTGGGACGACACCTTGCTCCGGCTCAAAGAGGCCATCGCCGCCGGAGTCGAAGCGGGTATGGAAGCCAGTCAGCGTGGCTCTAGCACCGATCGATCGTCCGATCGGCAAATGTCCGCCTACCCTGTGGACGACGAATAATGGATCCGCTCTTTTGGCTTGGCGTCTCATTATGTCTGGTGGCGATGAGTCTAACGGCGGTGTTGATCGTCGCGGTGCCCGCATTTTTAGAACTGAGCAAGGCCGCCCAAAGTGCCCAAAAGCTCTTCGATCTCCTGGCCCGTGAGATGCCGCCCACTCTGGAAGCCATGCGCCGCACCGGACTAGAGCTGTCGGATCTGAGCGAGGACATGAGCCAAGGTCTAGAACATGCAAACCACGTCGTCAAACAGGTCGATCAGAGCCTCACGGACGTGAAGCAACAGGTAGAACGAGCCACAGTCGGGACGACTAGCTTAGTCGTGGGAATGCAAGCCGCTTGGCGATCGTTCCTCCGGGGTGGGCGCAAGAGAAGGCGCTAATCAGGAGAAGCGTTGACGGGGGATCACCTCACCCGTAAGATGAGAGATATTATTAACAAATGTAACCGCTTTAACCTCGCCGAATGAAACTTTTTTCTTCTCTCACATGGTCTCAGGCTTTGATCAAAGGGTGTTGCGTTGCATTGGCGGCGATCGTGCTCTGGTGTACCCCAGCGGGAGCCTACGAAAACCCCGACCTACTTCCAGATCATCCGACTAACATCATCGATCTTGCCAGAACGTTGACCCCATCCCAGGAAGAGCGGCTGGATAAAGAGATTTCGAGCTTCGAGGAAGAGACCGGGTGGAAATTGCGAGTTCTGACCCAATTCGATCGGACACCGGGTCGGGCTGTGAAGCAGTTTTGGGGGTTGGATGATAAGAGTGTGATGCTGGTGGCGGATGCGCGGGGCGGCAACATTTTAAACTTTAGCGTCGGTGAGGATATTTATCCCTTGCTGTCCCGGACCTTCTGGATTGAGCTACAGACTCGCTTTGGCAACCAATTTTTTGTAGCAGAAAATGGAGAAGATGAAGCCATTCTCCAGACGATTCAGACCCTGGAGCTTTGCCTGCGTCAAGGCGGCTGTAGCGTCGTACCCGGACTGCCACAGGAGCAGTGGGTGTTGACCTTCATTACCTCAGCCGTCGGCGGGATTGTCGCGGGCTTTGCGGGGCAGCCTCGGAAAGAGGGTGAGTTCTTTTCTTGGCAGTGGTCGTTGATTTTCTCGCCGCTGTGGGGGATTTTGTTCTTGGCCTTCGGCATTGGTCCGGTGGTGACACGCACGACCGATTGGTTGCCGTTGGCTCGAAATGTGATTGCTTTTCTTGGCGCGGCGGTATTGGCGGTGGTCGTACCAGGATTGATTCGTCCGGCAAAAGAAGAGTCTTGAGCCTTGATTTAGACGATCGGCACTCAGTAGATCTATGTAATTAAACCTACGATGGGTTTGGGGTAGTCCTTACGGACGTAAACTACGACTCCGCTCACCCCACGAATCCCAGGCTTGAGGACTGAGCGGAGTCGAAGTCCGGGTTATGCCCACTAAATCCTGAGTTGAGGACTGAGCGGAGTCGAAGTCCGGGTTATTGGCAAATCCCTAATCCCTAAGTTTCTAACCAAAAACGATCGGCTTTTTCAAGACCGATCGTTTTTTAGTCAATACATCTTCTGGAAGAATGAAGGACCTTTCATAAAATCTTTGACGGTGATCTTTCGATCCCTAAAATCGCTGACAAATTGGTACATTTCATTAATGATTCTAATTTGTGCTTCAGTTTCTGCGATCATCTCGCCGATCGGATCGAAACCATGCTTCGTCATCTTCTTGTATTGAGCGACGATCGCTCCTTGGGGCGTATTTTTAGTTTGACGGATTTCTTGTTTAAGGTTGGCAAATTGACGATTGAGAACTGCATTTTCTTGTTCGATTTGCGCACATCGTCGCACCAGATCATTTTCGTTGTCTCGATCGATGATTTCTCCCATCTCATGTTGTTTTTCGATCGCCAGCAACTTCGCCAAATCTCCCGATTGATAGGCTTGATTGATCTCTTTCATGACTTCCGTTTGGTATTCGCGATCGCGATCGTCCTGCACTTTATCGGGGTGAAAAACATTCGCTAATTTCAGAAAAACCTGGCGAATTTTTTTAAGTTCATCTGGATCCATTTGGGGTGCTTCGGGTTCTGAGGTGAAATCCGATCGGTCTTGCGATCGACCTTGACCCCCAAAAAAATCTTCGGCATTCCACTCATCGTCCTCGTCTACTTCTATGAATTGATCTCCATTAGCATCCACTTCCTTGGGGCTAATAATGCCTGAAGCTTGGAGCATGTAGTAAATTTGTTCAATATCTTTTCGCGTTTGTTTGCCTAGTTTTTTTCGATTGAAAATTTCTGTAAATACCCCATGAATTTTCTCATCGATTTCCAATAATTGTTGAAGAATCGGTGCGCTTCGTTGAGATATTTCTACCCCAATTTCTTGTATTTTAGTCAGTAGATTATTGAGTTCAGTGCGTTTTTTTTCGATTTGCTTGAGTAATTTTTCATTATCCCGCTCCAAAAACTCTAATCGAAGCCGTAGCTCGGACGGTGCCAGCCCATCAGAGTTAGCTGCTGCAGTGGCGCTAGCCGTCTGGCGAGTAGTTGTAGATTTAGGTTTTCGAGCCATACAAATCCTCCATCAATTTGACCCAATCTGATCTCGATACTAGGCTGCTCTTTGTATCAAGCGATACAATAAATCTGTTTATAAAATATTGTTCCAAGACTAATATCTTGGGGAATTTTAGGTAAACGGAGATTGTATCCGTGGAACTCTTCCATCATGTCACGCTCCGTATAATCTTTTCGAGCTTCTCAAGATGTATCATCTGGCAAACCATATTCCCTCAGTCATCCGTCGATCGATTCTGCATAAGTCGATGCTGTGGCTTGGATTGCCGATTATTGGAATTTCTGCGCTTGCAACGTTTATTGGCTATCACAATGCCCTTTCTACACTCGAAGCCCAGGCTAAAGATCAACTAAACAACTATTTAGTCGAACGGGGCAAACGGGAAAGTCAAGTCTTTCAGCAGGCTCAAACCAATCATGCCCATCTCAAAAGCATCTTATTAGCGGATCTTAAACAATCAAGAACCACCCATCCCAATGATGCATTTGAGGCGTTGGTCAAACCTTGGAATGATGGGACCTATCGTAATTTTGATCAATCTAAACCGATCGAACAATTTGATACCAGTCGCAATTCCACCGTTTTTATCGGTCGGAATGTCAAGCTGACTCCGTCTTTAAAGCAGGACATTCTGGTCTTCAAACGGATTACTCAATCCTATGGTCCTGCATGGCAGACTAGCTTTACCAATTTATGGATTAATAGTGCGGCAAATGTTTCAACGGGCTATTGGAATGGAACCCCTTGGGCCTTTCAGGCGGAGGCGACGGTAGACCTCAACCAAGAAGAATACGGCTACATTGCCCACAAAGATAAAAATCCCGATCGTCGCCCGCGCTGGACTGGGGTTTACTTTGATGCGGTGCCCAAGAAATGGATGGTGTCATTGGTGACGCCTGTGGATGATGAACAGGGTAATCATGTGGCCTCGATCGGTCATGATATTATGCTAAACGATCTGCTCGATCGGACCCAGAACGATACCTTACCGGGAAGTCAAAACTTAATTTTAACGAAAGCTGGACGACTGATTGTCGATCGCGATCGGACGGATGCAATTCAAAAAGCCAATGGTCAGTTGAGGATTGACCAGCTTAATGATCCAAAGCTCCTCCATATTTGGCAACAGGCTCAACAACTTAAAACAGACATCACGATCACAACCTCCCCCGATTCCAACCATCTGATTGGAATCACTCGCCTGATGGGGACAGACTGGTACTTTGCAACGGTCTATCCAAAGCAATTGATTTATAGTCAAGCTCTGCAAGATATTATCCCGCTGGTGCTCTTGTCGATCGGTTCTGTTTGTTTAGAAATTTTATTTATTTATTTTGTCTTATTTAAACAGGTAAATCAGCCCCTTCAGAAATTGTTGAGCGCAACCGAGAAGCTGTCTGCTGGTGAGTTTGATCTGGATCTGGCGAGTAGTAGGATTGATGAGGTGGGGGTGTTGTCCCGATCGTTTACTCAGATGGCGCAAGATCTTCAAGCCTCATTTATGCAGCTTAATCTCCAGAATGAAACCTTGGAGTCCCAGGTTGCCGATCGGACGGCAGCTTTAACCAGTACCCTCAATGATCTAAAACTGGCTCAAGGCCAACTGATTCAAAGTGAAAAAATGTCGGGTCTAGGACAAATGGTGGCAGGGATTGCCCATGAGGTGAATAATCCTGTCAGCTTTATCCATGGAAATTTAACCCCTGCAATGCAATATGTCGAAGATTTGTTTGCCCATTTACAGCTTTATCAGAGTCAGGCAACAGAGGCAGATCTAGCGGATCATGCAGAGGAAATTGATCTGAAATTTATAGGAGAAGATCTGCCTAAGCTCCTAGGTTCTATGAAAGTCGGGACCGATCGGATTCGGGAGATTATTTTGGGATTACGGAACTTCTCTCGTCTCGACGAAGCGGCGCTCAAAACCGTTAATCTTCATGATGGGATTGATAGTACATTGCTCATTCTCAATCATCGATTGGAACAAAATGCGCCGAAAATTCTGATTCATAAAAACTACGGTCCGATCGGGATGGTTGATTGCTATCCGAGTCAGTTCAATCAAGTCATTATGAATCTTCTAACCAATAGTATTGAGGCTCTGGAAGAATACGCTAGTCAGCATTTGGATTGGATGATTCAGCAACAGTTAATCCATGGAAATGAGATTGCTCCTTGGAAACCGATGATTTCTATTGCTACGCAGGGCTGTGACAGTATGGTCGAAGTGAAGATTCAGGATAATGGTCCTGGTATTCCAAAAGATATCCGCGATCGGATTTTTGATCCATTCTTTACCACAAAAGAAATCGGTAAGGGAACGGGACTCGGCCTATCGATTAGTCACACGATTATTGTAGAAAAGCATCACGGGTTCATCGATTGTGAGTCTGATGAGCAGCTTGGGACGACCTTTACCATTCGGATTCCGTTACGCCAAGGATGGAAAGACGGTGCTAAATTGACCCACCTGAAACAGTCGCTGGGCGCTCTCAACTGACACAGGAATGACAGAAAGCCGGGTGCCGCGCTTGACGACGAGCAGCTCATCCTCATTGAAGTGCGATCGTAAAACATCGAGCGAAATTAATTCAGGTAGCGTCTCCACATATTGACATTTTACCGTATGCCAGCGCGGGGCTTCTGGGGTTGATTTTGGGTCAAAATAATCACTATTCGGGTCAAATTGCGTCGGATCCACGACCATGGTTTCGACAATTTTGGCGAGACCTGCGAGTCCGGGGGGCTTGGCATTGGAGTGGTAGAAGAAGGCATAGTCGCCGGGTTGCATGGCCTTGAGGAAGTTGCGGGCTTGATAGTTGCGGACGCCGTCCCAGATGCCGATCTGTTCTTTTTTGAGGTCTTCGATGCCATAGACATCGGGTTCAGATTTGATCAGCCAGTAGGACATGGGTTCTGGGATTTGAGGGATTCGGGGGTGAGGGCTTATTTCTCAGGAATCTCAAAGAAACTTAGCTCAAAGAATTGTATCGCTTATGCGGCATCAGGATAAATTGGTATGGATCTGTTTTTGTGATGGACTGTTGTGTTGGATCGTTGTGTTGGATTGAAAGTTCTATGAGTCAAGATGCGCTCTCGCTGTTAAAAGAAACCAGCCGTACCTTTTATATTCCCATTAGTCGTCTTCCGGTGGGGTTGCGGGAGGCGGTGGCGTCTGGGTACCTGTCGATGCGGGCGATCGATGAAGTGGAGGATCATCCCACGGTGGAGAATGGGGTGAAGGCGGAGGTGTTGCGATCGATCAGTCAAGTGATCCAGTCGGGTCGAGGTGCGTTTGAGTCAGGCTCATTTGATCAGGCTTTCGGGTCGCACCGATCGGCTTTCCCTGAGGTGTCATTGCGTCTGGCGGAGTGGTTGAATGAAGCCCCGCCCTCGATCGCTCCGCGCATCTGGGAAGCGACCGCGACGATGGCCGATCGGATGGCGTACTGGGCGGATCACAACTGGGAGATTAAGACAGAATTCGATCTCGATCGGTATACCTTTAGTGTGGCAGGTTCCGTGGGATTGTTGCTGTCGGATCTATGGGCGTGGCATGACGGAACGCAGAGCGATCGATTGGAAGCGGTGGGCTTTGGCCGTGGGTTGCAGGCGGTGAATATTTTACGAAACCACGGCGAGGATTTGGTGCGTGGGGTGAGTTTTGTTCCAGAGGGTTGGGGCAAAGAGGATTTGGACCAATATGCGAGGCGTAATTTATTGTTAGCCGATCGCTATACCACAGCATTACCAGCGGGACCCGCAAAAGATTTTTGTTTATTACCGTTAGCATTGGCCCAGGGAACATTGGACACAATGACAAAAGGGTTTCCAAAATTATCCCGAGAACAAGTTGGCGCGATCGTATCCGGGATCATCGACATCAAGATTTAAATCAAACCCCGTTACATTTAGACAACTCCAGTAAACCTCCGAAACAAGCGTAACAGCAAGCCACCAAACGGTGTACGATCGAATCCATAGCTAGGGGTGCCAAGAACCACTGTACTAAATCTTAAGTCATGGCGATCGGCTGAGAAACCACCCTTAGAACCTGAAAAGGGCCACTGATTAAGGATCGTTTGAGTCTCGTTCAGTCGTCTCTGGGTAATACCAGCGAAGGGAAGCTGTTTATTTTTAAGGAAGACTTCTATGTTGCGTTCAGATTGGATTGCGAAACGTGCGGGACATGGCAATACCACCCAGATGCACTATGCACGTCAGGGCTTGATCACAGAAGAAATGGACTACGTGGCAAAACGGGAAAACCTTCCGCCTAGCCTGATTCGGGATGAAGTGGCCCGAGGTCGCATGGTGATTCCGGCGAATATTAATCACCCGAACCTCGAACCCATGGCGATCGGCATTGCCTCCACCTGCAAAGTCAACGCCAACATCGGCGCTTCGCCCAACTCCTCCGACATCAACGAAGAAGTCGCCAAGCTTCACTTGGCGGTCAAATATGGCGCAGATACCCTGATGGATCTGTCCACAGGCGGCGGGAACCTCGATGAAATTCGGACGGCCATTATTAATGCTTCTCCGATTCCGATCGGCACCGTCCCCATCTACCAAGCCCTCGAAAGCGTCCACGGCAACTTCGACAACTTCACCGAAGACGACTTCCTCCACATCATCGAAAAACACGCCCAGCAAGGCGTAGACTACATGACCATCCATGCGGGCCTGCTGATTGAGCATTTGCCCCTGACCCGCAGTCGGATCACAGGCATTGTCTCACGGGGCGGCGGCATCATCGCCAAATGGATGCTCCACCACAAGCGCCAAAACCCGCTCTACACCCGCTACACCGACATCATGAATATCTTCAAACGATATGATGTCACCTTTAGCCTTGGCGACTCGCTCCGTCCCGGCTGCACCCATGATGCCTCCGACGACGCGCAATTGGCTGAACTCAAAACCCTCGGACAACTGACCCGTCGGGCTTGGGAAGATGACTTGCAGGTGATGGTCGAAGGTCCGGGACATGTACCCATGGACCAAATTGAATTCAACGTCCGCAAGCAAATGGAAGAATGCTCCGAAGCGCCCTTCTACGTCCTCGGTCCCTTGGTCACAGACATTGCTCCCGGCTATGACCACATCACCAGTGCGATCGGTGCGGCCATGGCAGGCTGGTACGGCACAGCAATGCTTTGCTATGTGACGCCGAAAGAACACTTGGGTCTGCCCAATGCGGAAGACGTTCGCAATGGCTTGATTGCCTACAAAATTGCGGCCCATGCAGCGGACATTGCCCGTCACCGTCACGGGGCACGCGATCGGGATGACGAACTGTCCCGCGCTCGCTACAACTTCGACTGGAATCGCCAGTTTGAACTGTCCCTTGATCCAGAACGCGCCAAGGAATACCACGACGAAACGCTGCCTGAAGACGTTTATAAGACCGCAGAATTTTGTTCCATGTGTGGACCAAAGTTCTGTCCGATGCAGACCAAGATCGAAGACCAAGATCTGTCAGATTTGCAGGACTTCTTGAAAAAAGACGGTGAACGCCTTAAAGCTGCTGTTTAGGTTCTCCTTTCATACCAGATCAATCCGTTATTGCGACGCATTAGGCCCCCTAACCCCCAATTCTGGGGGGACATGAAATGAATCGATCTCCGGCTCCCCCAGAATTGGGGGCTGGGGGGCGGTTCGCCAAGGCATCAATAACGTATAAAAATAAGGGGACGTTTGGATGATCATTCCAAAGCCCCTTTTTTATTGTTCTGTTTTAGTTTTCTCCGCATTCCAGGAATCCACCATGAGCCAAACCATTCAAACCGCCCCCAACCTCGACAGCACTGCCACCGCCACGGACGATCGGGTCAAGTACGGCGAACGGGAAATCGAAAACGCCCAACTGATCACCTTCCCAAACCCCCGTCCGGGAAGGATTTATACCATTTCTGTCGTGCTGCCAGAGTTCACTTGTAAATGTCCATTTTCGGGCTATCCTGATTTTGCGACCATGCATGTCAGCTATGTGCCGAACGATCGGATCATTGAACTCAAAGCAATCAAACTCTATATCAATAGCTATCGCGATCAATACATTTCCCACGAAGAAGTCACAAACAAAATCCTCGACGATCTGGTCGCGGCTTGTGATCCCTTAGAAATGACCATTAAAGGCGACTTCCAACCCCGAGGCAATGTCCACATGGTCGTCGAAGTCAAACATGTAAAAGCCTCCTAGATCATCATTCCGCTGGCTGGGTCGGGAACTCAGCTAGCGTCACATTGAGCGTCACCACTTCTTTGCCGCGCATCAACTCCACCGGAACAGTCTCGCCGATCGTCGAACTCTCCACCACTGCCAAAATCTGAGCCAAGGTGTCCACAGGCTTGCCCTTGATCTTGCGGAAAATATCTCCCGCCTGCACCCCTGCCCTCGAAGCAGGCGAATCCTTAGCAATCCCCAAAATAATCACGCCCTTCTCTTGGGTCACATCCAACTTTTGATCCGACTCCCGCTTGATCCGAGCGCGTAACTCCGGCGTCAAATCGCCCATTTGGACCCCTAAGAAGGGATGGTTCGCTTTGCCCTGTTTGAAAAGCTGTTCCGCAATGCGCTGGGCCGTCTCGATCGGAATCGCAAACCCCAAGCCCTGCGCATTGGCCCGAATCGCCGTATTAATCCCAATCACCTCACCCTGTTCATTCAGCAAGGGTCCCCCGGAATTCCCCGGATTGATCGCGGCATCGGTTTGAATAAAGCGCACTCGCTTATCAGGAATGCCCACCTCCGTACTGCTGCGACCGAGGGCACTGATAATTCCTGCCGTCACCGTATGGTCCAAGCCTAATGGGTTTCCAATGGCGATCGCCCATTGCCCCGGCACCAGCTTCGTCGAATCCCCCATGGGAATCGTCGGCAGTCCCTGAGCCTCTAGTTTGACCACTGCCACGTCTGTGACTGAATCTGCCCCGAGGACCTTACCCGTCATCGTTCGTCCATCTTGCAGCGTTACTTTAACAGTCTCAGCCCCAGCGACCACATGGGCATTGGTCAACACTCTCCCATCCTCACTCGTAATAAACCCGGATCCCGTTCCACGACGGGCAGGCTCTTCCTCTTGGGGCGACTCGTCTGGAGCTTGCCGTCCAAAAAAACGCTTTAACAAGGCATTGGGATCCGCCGAATTGGCGGTATTGGCGCGCGAAACTTCGATGCGTACCACCGCAGGCCCGACCCGATCGACCACGCCCGCAATAAAATTCGGGGGTGGCGACAGTGGATTCGTTGGGTTGCCTCGTAGGGATTGGGGTAATGCACCTGTCAGGGGCGGTGTGGCTGTCGGCTGCATCGCTTGATTCGCCATAATCAGCCCCGCCCCACTGCCGATCGCTAGAAGTGAAGTCCCCAATGCCAATTGTTTAAGCGTCAATCCCATGACTTAGTTCCGTAACAATGATAATTTCCTTCGATCGCTAGCTTACTGCATGGATCTTGGATTGAGGAACTTTCCTGGATAGAAGTGATCCACGAACTAAACCGCACTCTAAACTATGCACTAGACTGGAATCAATCATTAGCATCTCCCACCGCCCGTTATTCCTAATCTATTCCTAAGAGGCGTGTCCTATGAAACTGCTGAGATCTCGATGGTCTATCCTGGCGATCGGCCTGATTTCGATCTGTTTACTAACAGGTGCTTTCTGGTGGTGGAATCGCACCCAAAGCCCGGACCCCTCTCGTGCCACCGATGGCCACCTAGCGCTGGGCAATCCTAGTAACGCGAACGATCGCGATGAAAACAATTATTTGCTCCGCCGCAAGCAATACATCGTCTCCTACAACAACACCAAGCGCATCCCCAACTGGGTCAGTTGGAAGCTGGTGGCTAGCGACATTGGCAAAGTCCCCCGTCGTAATGATTTCAATGTGGATGAAACCTTGCCGAAGGGCTGGTATCAGGTCAAAAACACCGACTACTCGGGGAGTGGGTACGATCGGGGTCACATGTGTCCTGCTGCCGATCGCAGTGCCACCGTCGAAGATAATACTGCGACCTTCATCCTGACCAATATCATTCCGCAGGCCCGCGATAACAATCAAGGCCCTTGGGCCAAGCTGGAAGACTACACCCGTGATCAAGTGAAGCAGGGCAAGGAAGCCTATATTATCTCTGGGGGCTATGGTCAAAAGGGCGTTTTGCCAAAGGGTAAGGTGGCGATTCCGGCGCGAACTTGGAAGGTAATTGTGTTCGCGGAAGTGGGGAGCAAAGGGGCGGCGAGTGTGAATGATCGGACCCAGGTGATTGCGGTGGACTTGCCCAATGATGAAGGGATTAAATCCGATCGTTGGCAAACGTACAAAACCACGATTCGAGAGATCGAAGGCAAAACAGGCTATGACTTCCTAAGCACCGTCCCCAAGGAGATTCAAGACAAACTCGAAACTCAAAAATAGTCAGTTCTCTCAGCGTTTCAAACTCTTGAATGATATAACCATCATTTTCATACTTCGCCAATCTCCTGAATTGCTGTAACCAAAAATTGCTCGGCATGGTCAATCTGATTAGCGGCTTGCTCGGTTGTGACCGCATTCAATTGCCCGTAGTCGCCCGTGGTTCGGAGTTCCTGAGCTTCGATCAAAAATCGATGAAATTCAGTTGGGACGCGCTGAGGTTTGGTGAATTCCCGTCCAAAAGCTGCGATGACGGCTGAATTGTTTGGAAAAGGAGAGTCCTTCGCCTTCTAGAAAGGCTTCAGCAATGTAGAACATGCTGTAGTAAGCGCGGGAGGTTGCATAGTCTGGGTAGTTGTTGCTCAGGAGAAGCTTTGCGGCCTCTAGACTCTGTTGGGCTTTGAGAAGAAGTTCTCGTTGTTCATCGGTCATAGGAGCACACCTTCTTTCCGGATATTGCGAAGGAGGGAGCCGTTGCGAGTCTGGTAGTGGGTTTCGTCCATGAAAAGGCAGCTAATCACGACATCGTAATTTAGGGACAGATCTGCAACGACCTGACCTGTGCGACTAATCTCCTCTCCCGGATTGACGGGTGACTGGAGCACCACCAGAACATCGATATCAGATCCGGGTTCAGAATCCCCACGGGCTTGGGAACCGAATAAGGTCAGGTGACGGAGCCGATCGCCATACAAATCCGTGAGGTCTTGTTTGAGCTGAGTGAGAATGGGGGTAATGTTCATGATCATTAAGGACGATCGTTCCTTGGATAGCCTACAGAATATTCTAATGGACGCACTGACCACACTGGGCATTTCCCAATCAATAGCCCGCGATCGTCCCTTCCCCTCTCGGATCAGCCGCCCCATCCAAACTCCCATCCGGCAGCAATTGAATTCCATTGGCATTGCCCCAGGGATTAGATTCCAGTAAATTGTGGCCGCGCTGTTTTAAATGGTCTTGGGTCAATGGATCAAAGCCCCAGCGATCGAGCCTCGTTTGGTCTGGGAGCCATTGGTGATGGAGGCGGGGGGCGGCGATCGCTCGTTCCATATCCATGTCGTAGACGAGTGTATTGAGCAAAACCTGCAACACCGTTGTAATGATCGTACTGCCTCCTGGTGCGCCTGTTGCAAGACGAAACTGTTCAGGTTTGACCCCGTCTGATTGAAGGACGATCGTGGGGGTCATGCTGGAGAGCGGCGTTTTGCGGGGGGCGATCGCGTTGGCGGTGTTGCCCGTTAGGCCAAAGGCATTGGGCGTCGTCGGAGCAACTGCAAAATCATCCATTTCGTTATTTAAAATAATGCCCGTTCCCGGAACCACAAGACCCGACCCAAAGGATAGATTCACGGTGAAGGTCAAACTCACGGCATTCCGATCGCGATCGACCACCGTTAAGTGACTGGTTTCACTAGATTCTTTAAGGACAGACGGTTCTGCGGCTTTGACTTGAATAGAGGGCGTGGCTTTTTCGGGATTGATTTCTTTGCGACGACGATCGGCGTAGGCTTTGCTAATTAAGGCATTGACGGGGACTTTGACAAAATCTGGATCGCCCAAATGGGTGGCCCGATCGGCATAGGCAATGCGCATGGATTCAATTAATCGATGGATAGAATCGGGATGATGCCAAGGCCGTTGATTGAGATCTCGTTTGAGCCGATCGAGTTCTAATAAATTCAATATTTGTAAGAGATGAATCCCACCGGATGAGGGCGGTGGCATGGAACAAATGCGGAAATTTGAGTCGGTTTTGGGAGGTGTTGCCGCATTGGGAATCGTGAATCGTCCACAAACCGGATCGCGCCAAATGGGTTTGTATTGTTTCAAATCCTCTGCTGTAATCAATCCCCCTGTGGCCTGTTGATCCGCGACGATCGTTTTTGCCAATGCCCCGGTATACATCGTGTTTGGATCTTGTGCAATGGTTTGCAACGTGCGGGCGAGATCGGTTTGGATCAGGCGATCGCCAATGGCAGGAATTTGCCCATTTTTCAAAAAGATTCGACTAGCGGCAGGATTCTTCGCGATCGCATCTCTCCGCCATCCCATCGCCTGTTGATAGCGTAAACTCACCGGAAATCCGTCACGAGCCAAGCTAACTGAACGCTCTACAACCTTGGCCCAGCTCAATTTCCCATAGCGTCGCTGCACGTCGTATAAGCCTGCGATCGTCCCCGGTACCGCCACTGACAACGGACCATTAATACTCAATCCCGGAATCGCCTGACCCTTTGAATTTAAATACAAACTGGGGATTGCCTTAATCGGTGCGCGTTCCCGAAAATCCAGTGCTTTCACCGTTTTTCCATCATAAAACAGCAGAAACCCACCGCCCCCAATGCCTGCGGAAAACGGTTCGACGACTGAAATGGCGATCGTCGTTGCCACCGCTGCATCGACAGCATTCCCGCCTTCTTGAAGAATTTTCAGTCCCACCTGAGAGGCCATAGGGTGGGCGGATGTGACCATGCCTTGACGGGTGCGATTGAGAGTGATTTCAGCAAAGGCGGGGTTCGTTAATCCTAAACCGGAAACCAAGGACACCAGAATGAATAATGGTTTGGTCCCCAGAGATTCGATCGCAAAACGGTTAATCACCACAACTGACGCCTCTGCTTTGAGAGATCTACTCGCTCATAATACCGCTGTATCCGCCTCTCATCCTTCATTCATGGGACAGCCTACAGGTTTTGTCGTAAGATTATGCTGTCGATCGGTTGGAAATGGATTCCCAGCCGGAATCGTTGCGGTAAGTTTAGGACATTAGATTTATGTTTAAGCGGAGTTGGTTAGGGGTTGCGTTGCGGGTGAAGGGTTCTGTCCTTCCGGCGGTGTTGCCCAGGTCGATCGTCTGTGGACTCGTTGCGGCAGCGATCGTGCTCCTAGCCCAGCAAAATATCAAACTGTTTGTCCCCTTAAAAGACAATTTGATTCCGAGCATTGTTCTAGGTTTGCTCCTAGTCTTCCGCACCAATACCGCCTACGATCGCTACTGGGAAGGTCGAAAAGCTCTCGGTACCATCATGGTCAGCATTCGCAATCTCTCCCGCCAAATCTGGGTCCATACCACCGAAAAAGAACCCCTCGATCGTGAGAAAAAACGCATTGTCCTCAATCTCCTAGCCGCAATTCCCTACGTCACCAAACACCATCTTCGCAGTGAACCCATGGGCGGAGAAGTTCAGAAGTTATTGTCAGAAGCCCGATGGCAACAAATTCAGCAGAGTCAGCAAACCAGTAATGTTCCTTTGGAGGTGATCTTTTGGATTAGTGATTATTTAGAAACAGAATATCGATCGGGTCATTTAAACGTCAATCAATTGGTCGCAATGACTGGAATGCTGGATGCGATCGTCGGTGCGGTTGGAAGCTGTGAACGCATTTTGAAAACCCCCATTCCCTTGGCCTACGCCATTCACTTGAAACAGCTCCTATTAATTTATTGTTTGTTTTTACCGTTTCAAACCGTGAAAGATCTGGGCTGGATGGCGGTTCCAGTGGTCACGATCGTCAGTTTCACCCTCCTCGGCATTGAAGAAATCGGCGTCGAAATTGAAAACCCCTTTGGCACAGATTCCAACGATTTACCCTTAGACGGCATTTGTGAAACCATTCGTGGCAACGTCGAAGACTTGATGCGACTGTCGCCCGAGAGTCTAGATTAAGAATAGGTCGTAAATATTAAGAAACAGGCCAATTAATCACATCCTTTCTTAGAAAGTAGTGCCTCGGAAGTAACGCTTAGGACTGAGGTTTGGGGACTATATTCTAAGCCTCAACCTTAGATAGAGCAAAAGTGAGCAATGGCTTAGATAGTGTTCTAGATATTGCTCATTTATTCAGGCTAAACTTGTGAAAAATTTAAGGCCGATTACAACAGCGCATCATCAATCAGCTAGCCAATCAGCACAGGCTTTGACAACGATTACGATCGCTGCAACCCTCTCCCTGATTGGACTAGCCACCGCCTCAAGCGCTCAGGCGTTCCAAGTCAAATTTGAGCCAGTCCTTGACACAAATACATTGATTCCAGGTCAGAACAAGAAATTCGAATCTTTTAGTGTGCCTTCTCTGCGGAGTGGCAATGTGGTTTTTCAAGGCAGCGACACCATTCCTTCCTTTCGCAACGACTACCGGGTCGATCCAAATAAAACCACCGTTTATGAATTACGGAACGGGAAGGTGATTGCAGTCCCTTCTCCCGGTGCTACCATTCCCAGTGGTAAACCTGAGGATGTCATTTCTAAATTTGGTCAATTTATTAACAGCACCCCCGGTTCCAGTGGTTCATCAGTGGTCTTTGCAACCAGAGATAACGTGGGAACGGTGCCCTCAGGAAAACAAACGGTCACGGGGCTGTATCGCGTTACGAATGGCACCCCGCGAACGATCGCCCGCAACGGCTGGACGGCATCCAAAGGGGAACGCTTTACAGATTTTGGATGTCTTTCTAGCGACACCGTCGGCTGTAATAGAGGGCTGGCCTTTAACTCATTTGATGTGAATGGTAGTTCAGTGGCCTTTGGCGCAACCACGATCACAGCCCAAAAGGCTAAAAATCGAGGTATTTTCCTATGGAAAGGTGGCGTCGGAATCCAGCCGATCGCCGATGAAAAGACCCCCATTCCAGGTGGAACAGGCTCGTTTCTATTCGGCGACTTGCAGGAATCCCCCATCGGTGTCAGTGGCGATCGAGTCCTGTTTAGAAATATCACCGCCAACCCCGGGCAAACGGTGCAAAACGGGGTTTACCTGCGGGACAATGGCAGGCTATCAGTCCTGGCTAATCTAAATACCACCGCCCCCAACTCTGACCGCAAGTTTAGTCAATTTGGGGCGCTGGCGATCGGCGGCGAGACCATTCTGATCGCGGGCAAATACGAGAAGCCCATCGCTGGCGGTGTTGAAACCACTTCAGGACTGTATCAATTCTCAAATGGGGCATTAAATCCAATTCAAACAAAGACGGTGAGTGGCTTCTCTGGACAAGAATTCCGTCAAGATACTTCATTTGAATCGATTTGCATTGCGGATGGATTAATTGCCTATGTCTTGGTCGATAATTTTGCAAGTCGTTCCAATCCACGCATTGAACGATCGCTCTATGTGAAATACAAAAACAGTAGTCCTCAGCTTGTCGTCGGTAAAGATACAACATTCCCAGATGGACCTATTAGTAACTTCGATGTTGGCAAAGACTACTGTAGTAGTAATCAATTAGTCATTTCCGTCAACATTCCCACGTCTAAGGTCTACAAAATCACCTTGTCTGATTAAAATGACTGGACTCGGTATTACCGCGATCGTCCAGTCTCCAATTGGGTCCGATCGATCGGCGTTGGAAATAGACTTCTAAACAATGCCTGCCGATCGGCCCGATTCTCCTTCGTTAAATTCCACAGAGTCTCATAGAAAAAGAACGAAACGCCCGCAAAGCCCTGTTGACGAACCGATTGGACCTGTTCTCGAATCTGCGAACCCGTTACAGCCTTCGCCTTCAACCCCGACAAAATCCCAATTCCCGTGGGAATATGCTGACGCGCCGCCACATTCTCCGCCTGCAGCATCTCGGTATTAAAACTTGCCAAACTATCGCGATAAATTTGCGGCATCAGCTCTTCAATTAAGCCGCGATTTTCCCAATTCCGCCAATCCTGGAGCGATCGGTTGTAGGCATAATTGTAATTATTGGGAGACAGGCCAATCAAAACGGAGCTTTTCTGAGCTTTAACGGACTGAAAAATCCGAGTCAAAAACGCCGTAATCTTATCAGCGCGCCACTGCTTCCACTCCGCATTCTGGACATCGGCAGGCGGCGCTTTGCCTTGATGTTCTTGTTTATACAGGTTAATCGTAAAGTCATCGTAACCAAACTCCACAGGCAATCCAAAATGGTCATCCAATTGAATACCATCAATGTCATACTGCGTCGTCAACTCCATGATTAAACTCAAAATAAACCGCTGCACTTCCGGCTTAAACGGATTTAACCAAACCCGTGACCAACGGCCTTCCATCCAAAACCGATCGCCATTGCGTTGACTTGTCAACCACTCCGGATGACGCTCCGCGATCGCCGAATCCTCCGGCACCATAAATCCAAACTCAAACCAAGGAATCACCGCCAGCTTTTTAGCGCGACCCTGTTGAATTAATTCCGCTAAGGGATCTCGCCCCTGCAACCCTGCCGGACGCGGATCGATCGCCGCCCCAATCTCTTGCTGCATGACGCGACTAGGATATTGCGTATAGCCCCAGTTCCACATCGCTGGATAAAGGGTATTAAAATTCAGTTGCGACAAGGTTTGAACCGCATTGCTCAGTTGCGATCGATCGCTCAGCACATTGCTATCCACATTCGTCATCCACACCCCCCGAATTTCGGTCTTGCTGGGTGCGGCTGGGCTATGAAGACAAATGGTAAAAACGAACGCGAGACAACAGAGTCCGATCGCCAAGAGTTTAGCGAACAACGGCTCTAAGCCAAACCTTTGACGTGTCATGAAAGCACCCTATACTCGACTCCAACACTTTATCGCGTCGAGTAAGCGGCCATCGGTTCTTTAATAAATCGAATATATAAATGCTTAAAGGTCGATCGCAACACGCGCGGTGCCCCAAAATCGATCGCCATCATCTTCTCCGGCAATTTCCATCCTTCAAACCGCAATTCCTTCGGCGTCGCCAACGGAAACTCAATGTCCTCTAATTCTGGACAAAGCCCTAATTTCCGCGCCGCCGTAATCGTCAACACCCGTTCCGGTGCCACCTGCAAAATATCCACCACCGCCCGATCGAGCGCAAACACATTCGCCGAAGCCGCCAAAATTCCTAACTCGCGGGGTTCGCCGTTACTCGGCCCATTCCCCTCATGACCAATAATTCCATCTAAAATCGTTAAATTCGGCGAAATCGTCCGCGCCGTCTCTACCAACATCTGCCCGAAGCGATCGGCATCCTTGCCCGCTTCCATATGCCACCAGGCTTTCATCTTCCCCGGCACACAACCAAACAAATTCTTCACACCCATCGTCAAGGTGAGCTGAACGTGGGACTTAACCTTCGGCAGATTAATCACCACGTCAGCTTCCATGACTTCTTTTGACAGCAAAAAATGATCAAACTCCTTGCTAACGGTTTCGTAGCGGACACCCTGGAATTCAACGATCGGAATCTGGAGTTCTTCCAATAATGGAGAATATCCATTTGCCTGGGCAACACCCTTGGCACTTCCAAACGCAGGACCATCTCCTAGAAATGGCAACCCACCCGCCGCCTTCACCAACTGAGCAACACAATAAACAATCTCAGGTCTCGTGACACATTCTTTCGTCGGACGTGCTCCCGTGAGCAAATTCGGCTTTAAAAGAACGCGGTCGCCCGGTTTAACAAAGGCTTCCATTCCACCTAGCGGTTCCAGCAGAGCTTCGATCGACTGACGTAAGGCCATCCGATCGTAAGATTCAGCGCGAAGCAGGCTAACAGAAGAATTCATTAGAAGGGAAACCCTGAAGAAATTTAGCTTTAAAAGTCAAAATGCAAACAATGTAACTACGCAGTAACTAGGCACGCCAAGACCGTTCGTCAGTCCAGAGCTTGTCGATACACCAAGCGGTGTCCTGTTCCGGGTGACTTTCACGAACCGAGTTCAACATCTTCTGAACTCGATCGTTATCGCCATGGAGCCAGTTGACGAGTTGCGTATATTTACGTTGTGTAGCTTGACGGATGGATTCCATAAAACAGTTCCTCAAAAAAGGTAGAAATTAAAAGTGGGAGAGGCTTAAGATTTCCTTCGGGATCACCCTTCAGGTCTTATGTTCAGACTGCCTTTTTTACAAGGAAAGCACAACATTTAAAATCTAAAGATTTTATGCGAAGGGCGATTGCCTTCAAGAAAATCTACGGATAGATACAGTTCTTAATTGTGAGTCAAGTCACTAATCAAATCTTAGCAAAGATCCCGATGGAAATCTCAACAAATCTGTACAGGGAAGTCCGGTTTCATCGGCTACAGATTTTATAGCGTCCTGGGCAGCATAATTGTCCAAATGTGCCGTATTTAGCGCGATCCCCACGATCTTGGCTGGAAAAAACGATCCAGCAGCAGCGGCGATCGCCTCGTAAAGCTCGACTACTTTAGTCAGGGGTGGGATCGGGACTTCCGGATAGTTACGGATGTGGGTTTGTCCAGCGCGATGAACCAAAACTAAATGCGTCGGTTGAGATCCCCGGAGTAGTGGCAAGGTTGCAGTTGAGGCTGGATTAATCAGTGATCCTTGACCTTCAATATGTAAAATTTCATAACTATTTCCCTGGGCCATGACCAGCCGCTCCACCGCCCCCGATGCAAAATCGACCCGCACTGCATCCAGCGCGACACCTTCCCCGGCAATCATGATGCCTGCTTGCCCTGTTCCGAGGAATTTCGATCGCATTCCCTGCGATCGACAAAGCGCGTCAAGTGCAAGGCTGGCGGTCATTTTGCCCACACTCATGTCCGTGCCGACAGTGAGCACTCGCTTACAGTTGAGACCCCGCGCCGCCCCCGATCCGACGGATAATCCCGGAGGTTCTTGCCGAATGTCCCAAATCAACGGTGGCGTTTGGCTCCGGCTCAAAATCTCCGTAATTTCCGGGTGGACAGAAAGCTGGGTATGCAACCCATTTACGATCGCAAGTCCCGCCGCCACCGCTTGTTTGACCTCCTGTAACCAAGCCTCAGGCAGGACACCCCCCGAGGGTGCAATTCCAATTAATAGGACATCCGGTTGATGTATCAGTGCCGCTTGGAGAGAAGCCACGATCGGCGCATCACAAGCGATGCCTGTTAAATTTGAAAAACTTTGATCGGGACATTGTTCATCAATGACGGCCACGATCGACTCGGGATAGTGCCGAATCACGGCAAGGCCCGTTTTGCCTTTGGTGCCTTGAACGCCTTCATGTAATAGAACAGCGACGCGATGCTGAGAAAGTTGAAGCATAGAATTATGAGTTTTGGGGTTTAAGAAAACGTGAATTTGAGACTTGTCTATGAAACATATAGGCCGAATTTGCACTTTTTATCCTAATAAACTCCGCCCAAAACCTCACCCTCTGGGTATCCTATTGATCGACAAGTCACAAAAATCTGTTATCCCGTGGAATCCACCACAAGTCCTCTCTAGCTGAGCAACCTCTATTCATGTCTGTTAAAAACATCGTCTTCATCGGCTTACTTGCCTTTATTCCCGTTTCGATCGCCGCCGAGTTTCTCCACTGGGGTTCGTTAGTGGTCTTCCTCACCGCAGCAGCAGCCATTTTGCCCCTAGCGGCCTGGATGGGGACGGCCACCGAAGAAATTGCCGTCGTCGCGGGTCCGACCCTGGGTGGATTGCTCAATGCAACCTTTGGGAATGCGACGGAGTTGATCATTGCGATCGCCGCCCTCAACGCAGGCTTAATCGATGTCGTTAAGGCGAGTTTGACAGGTTCGATTATTGGGAACTTGCTACTGGTGATGGGCCTATCGATGCTCTTAGGGGGCCTGCGCTATAAGGAACAGTCATTCCAGCCTGTGGTGGCGCGGATGAATGCCTCCTCGATGAACCTCGCGGTGATTGCGCTGCTCTTGCCGACGGCCATGAATTACACCTCGACAGGAATTAGTGAATCGACGATTCAACAGCTTTCGGTCGCGGTGGCGATCGTCCTCATCGGTGTCTATTGCCTGACCTTACTCTTCTCGATGAAAACCCACACCTATTTATATGATGTCGGCACCGCAGAAACCGAGGCCATAGAACTCGCCGCCGCCAACCTCGCTGGAGAAGAAGAAGCCCACAAACCCAATCTTAAACTTTGGATTACGGTCCTCTTTTTCTGCACCATTGCCGTCGCGATCGAATCAGAACTCCTCGTCGGTAGTCTAGAAGAAGCGACTTCGATGCTGGGGTTAACCTCACTCTTTACTGGGGTGATTTTGTTGCCGATCGTCGGAAACGCCGCCGAACATGCCACCGCCGTCACCGTCGCCATGAAGGACAAGATGGACCTGTCCGTCTCTGTGGCCGTGGGTTCGAGCTTGCAGATTGCGCTGTTTGTTGCGCCGCTGTTGGTGATTGTGGGGTGGTTTATCGGGCAGCCGATGGACTTGGATTTTAATCCGTTTGAACTCGTTGCTGTGACGGTCGCGGTGTTGATTACTAACTCCATCAGCTCCGACGGTAAGTCCAATTGGCTTGAAGGAACGCTCTTACTTGCTGCTTACGCCGTCTTGGCCCTCGCCTTTTATTTCCACCCAGTCATTGCAGTTTGAGAAGCCTTGCTCGAAAATGAATGAATCCCTCAATGAATGAATCCCCAGAGAGAAACTTCCATGGCAGCTCAAAAAGACTTTGAAATCCAAAAGACCGATGCGGAGTGGCAAGCTCAGCTTTCCCCCGAAGCCTTCAAGGTTCTCCGTAAACACGGCACAGAGCGCGCAGGCAGCAGCCCTCTCGATAAAGTTTACGAACCCGGCAGCTACTTCTGCTCCGGCTGCGGAACCGAGCTGTTCAAATCCGACACCAAGTTCAACAGTGGCACAGGCTGGCCCAGTTTCTATCTCCCGATCGAAGGGGCCGTCGAAACCACCGTCGATCGCACCCTATTCATGACCCGCACGGAAGTCCACTGCGCCAAATGCGGCGGACACTTGGGTCACGTCTTCAACGACGGCCCAAAACCCACAGGTCTGCGCTACTGCATGAACGGCGTGTCGCTAGAGTTTAAGGCGAATGCTTAGAGTGTCCCACCATGAGAGTGCGACCCTCACCCATTGTTAAGCAAATCCGTCCTCGGGTTGTTACAAATCCCTAAGTAGTATCCCTGAGTATCTAAACATACAACCGACTGAAACCCTTACCGACTATGCTGTGCTAGCAATCGTCAGGGCAGTCGGTTTTTTATTGCGATCGCTGATCGGGTGCGACCGTTCACCCCTGCTTGTAACGATCGGATGAATCTACTTCCCTATTACTGCAAAAGGTTGTACCTTTAGGGAATCGAAAGATTTTCTTAAGGTTTCGTTCTACTCCACATTTTTAACCTTATTCATTCGTCTAATTGACTCGCCTATATAGCCCGCCCCTCGTTAGAGCTAATTCTCATGAATGCCTTGTTACCAAATCAACTTAATCCCCTTCGACTTCGCCAGATCTGGACGATCGTTGAGTCCAGTCAGGCCAGCATGTTGGTGCGCCTAGACGATCCGGGCTTAGAAAAATGGCTGATGCGTCAATTCTCAAAGGATGCAACCTTGAGTACCGTTGAGTCCCAAGCCGTCAACCACTACATCCACAGCAAGCTCCCCTTAATCCGTGAAATGGCAGAACAGAAGGTTCCGGCCATCGCATGATTCTACCTTGACCCGCCGTTACGGCGTGGTGGACGTTTGAGGCAATGGAGATGAAGATTCGGCTGGCCTGTTGATGAGTTGATGAATCAACATGAAGCCGAGGTAGGACGGTAACAGTAGCACCGTTAAGCTAGCGGCCAGGATTGCCCAGCGCTTCCAGGGTGAACTTTGTCCGTAGCTCGTGCGATAGGGGTCGATCGGCAGAAGATCAGCGCGGAGAACTTCTCGCATCGCGATCGGTCGCTTGAATCGCAGGCGGCGATCGTCCAATTTTTCAAGAAGAATCCAGCCAGCAACCGCTTCTTCTTCCAATACTCGTCTAAAGATCGCGGAATCTCGGAATAAATCCTGGGGCGATCGTAAAATTTTGAACTCCCATCCGACCAGACGAGGATCACTATTACCTTTGCGATCTTTGGGAACGACTTTTTCATCCATGGGGTCAATGGTTTCTTTAGAATCGTAGGGGGTCAATTGTTCTTCCTCATCTTCTAGTAGCGCTTGGTCTCGACGTTGCGCCGATCGCAGCCAGAGACTCACCGCGATCGACTGAAGGCCCAAGCTTCCGGTTAAGAGACTAAATAGTGCAAGTTCACCCATAGGTTCTCTAGGTTTGGGGCTGGGGGGGGAAGTAAGCTTCGAGTAACCAATCCGATGCAATCGATTGTATACGGAGCTTTTTTAATTCGATCGCCTGTGTCATTTCCGTCAATCCCAGATCGCCAATGGGCGAAGGGGCCAGGGATCCTCCGATTATTTTTGGCGCTATGAAAGTATAGAGCTTTTGGACCGATCGATCGCGAAGGGCCTGAGCCGCCAAGGTTCCACCACATTCCCACAATACCTGCCCGCAACCCCGGTCATACAGCATCGCCATCACCCGATCGGGTGTCAGCTTTGCGAGTTGAATAATTTCTACGCCTTGTCTGATCAGGGATTTGTATACTTCGGGATTAGCATCATCTTGGGTGAACACCAGCGTTGGAATGTCTCGACAGTGCCATAGGTTGGATTCTACGGGAAGGTCTAGCGATCGGCTCATGACCACACGCAGGGGATTACGATCACTGACGCCATGGCTGGTGAGATGGGGATTATCTTTACGGACCGTGTTACCGCCGACAATAATGGCATCACAGTGCGATCGTAAATTGTGAACCCAGTTGCGCGACTCTGGACCTGTAATCCAAGCGCTATGCCCAGTGGTCGTGGCAATCTTCCCGTCTAATGTCATGGCGTATTTCAAGATCCCAAAAGGTCGCTGATGCAGGATCCGATAGACAAAGGCTTCATTCAAGGTTTCACAGTCTTCAGTTTCAATCCCAACCGTAACGTCAATGCCCGCCGATCGAATTTTCTCAATGCCGCTCCCTGCAACTTGGGGGTTCGGGTCTACCATGCCAACGACGACCCGCGTGACTCCGGACGCAATGACCGCATCAGAGCAGGGCGGGGTGCGTCCGTAGTGATTACAGGGTTCTAGATTGACATAAAGGGTTGCGCCCTGTGCCTGATCTCCAGCATGACGCAGGGCAAAGACTTCGGCATGGGGTTCGCCTGCTTTGGGATGGAAGCCTTCGCCAACGATCGCGCCATCTTTAACAATGACACAGCCGACCATAGGATTAGGAGCCGTGCGTCCGATAGCTTGACGGGCGATCGTGAGGCAGCGCTGCATGTAGTGACGATCGATGTCGTGACGATCGATGTCGTGACGATCGATCGGAGTCGGGTCGGTAGAGTTCACAGGAGTTACCAGGAGGGATCGTTGAAAAGATGAATAGTAATAGTTGCAACGTCGTCGGGAATGGCAGTAATACAGCTTCGCACGTCTTCACCGTTCATTTCGACTTCGCAGGCGTTGCAGTTCCCCACCATGCAGCCTGTGGGAATAGAGACATTGGCCCGCGCAGCCACGCTCAGAAGGGATTCGCCGGGAATGGCGGTGGTGGTGAGATTGTCCGGAAGAAATTGAACGGTAACGGTCATGGTGGGCGGGGGGGAAGTATGGCAGAACACAAATCTAAAGACAGTGTAAATCTGACTTGGATTTTTGAAAATCACTTGTATTCTAAGGGCTAAGGACAAACGGGTACGTTGCACCGAAAGGGTTAGGGATAAAGAGCGCACTGAGGGATTGACTCATGCGCTTCTTTTTTTGCATTCTTTTTTTGCAAGGCAGCGATCGATTTTGCTGAGCGGTCCGATCGCTCTGACCGATCGAGGAGTATGATCAACCGAATGAATCACTATTTTGCGACGGTTGCACGGGGCCTTGAGTCATTAGCGGTGCAAGAAATGGAACGCCTTGGGGCACAGGACGTGGAGCCGCAGTTCTGTGGGGTGTCGTTTCGGGGCGATCGGGAATTGCTGTACCGGGTGAATCTTTGGGCAAGACTACCGTTTCGCATTCTGATGAAGCTGACGGAGTTTCCTTGCGAGAGTGCAGAGGATCTATACAAGGGGATCCAAACGATCGACTGGTCTGAGTATTTAACGCCGGAGAATACGCTAGCGGTGACGGCGACGGGGAAAAACGATCAATTGAATCATACCCATTTCACAGCGCTGCAGGTGAAAAATGCGATCGTCGATCAACAAAAAGAAAAACATGGCGAACGATCGGACGTAGACATTTACGAACCAGATTTGCAAATCAATGTTCATATTGATCCAGAGTTTTGCACCGTCAGCCTCGACAGTTCCGGCAAGAGTCTTCACCGTCGAGGGTATCGTCCAGCAATGGGCGCGGCACCCCTAAAGGAATCGCTGGCGTCTGCATTAATTGAAATGTCAGGCTGGCAACCGGATCAAATGTTTTACGATCCCATGTGTGGATCGGGGACGCTGCCTTTAGAAGCTTGCCTCAAGAGTTTGAATATTGCGCCGGGGTTGTTTCGCGAGGGGTTTGGGTTTGAGACCTGGTTAGATTATGATGCGGCACTGTTGGAGCGGTTGATTGCCTCAGCAGAAGCGGAACAAAAGAAAGAGCTTTTGGCTCCAGTATGGGGAAGTGATGGCAATGGCGATATTGTGGAGCAGGCGATCGTCAATGCTACTCAATGCGGTGTGACCAATCACATCTATTTTTCTAAGATTGATCTAACAGAAGTCGTTGCGCCATCGGATAGCGGCATTCTGTTTTGCAATCCGCCCTACGGGGAACGCATTGGTCGCGATAGTGATTTGGGCGCGTTTTATAAGCAGTTAGGCAATGTGATGAAGCAGGAGTTCAAGGGCTGGACGGCTTATATCTTGAGTGGCAATAAGGAACTGTCGCAATGCATTGGTCTCCGATCGGCCCAGCGGACAGCCGTGTATAACGGGACGATTCCTTGTCAGTTGATGAAGTATGAATTGTATTAAATGCCTTCTTAATTTAAAGGCCGAAGATTGCATTCAACCTTCGGCCTTTAAATTAAATTGTCAACACAAATCAGGAAACTAGAACACAACCTAGACAGCAGACTGAGCTTTACGACGACGCTTCATAGCCGCGACGCCACTAATCCCAGCCAGGCTCAGAAGGACACCAGGCTCAGGAACATGCTTGATCGCCTCAGGACCCTTAATCACGACCTCATAGTTTCCAGTGTGAGAGATTTGGTCTCCGCGCTCAGTCAATCCAGAAGCAGAAGCTTGGAATGAGTAAGCATAGTCAGTCAATCCATTATATTCGTATTTAAAGACCTCGCTGGCTTGGATGGTTTTGCTGCTCAATTGTCCCTTCAGCAAATTCAAAGTTGTTTTCTGAGTCGTTGACAAGGATTTATTGCTGCTGATGTACTGATCAATTGACTTCGTAAACAGCGGGCTAGCATTATAGTGTCCCGCAAGACCAATGCTGATATCTCCGGTTGTATTTTGATTAACGTAAGAAATATTAGGGTCACTAAAGCGCTCAAAGCCGCCATTGTTTTTGAAAATGCTGAAGAGTGACGTTCCGACCGAAGACCCTGCGATCGACCCAAAGCCATTACTGGTCAGCGCTTGATTGAACCAAGACTGGCCAAAAGTCGTACCTTGATAGGCACTGTTCCAATCTGAAGCGGTCATGCTGCTGATGGCAATACTCCGGCCTCCGATCGTCCCCTTTAAAGTTGTCGCCTTACTGAAATCAAATCCTGCTTTTTCACTGCTAGCCGCAAGTTCAATGTTCCCAGTGGGTGAATTTTTATCCCCACTCAAAATGCTCTGTAAGGTTGCATTGGGGTTAGCAAACGTCTGTGTCGCAGTGGCATCATAAAGAATATAGTCCGTTGGCGCGGTGCCACTGATGGAAACATTCTTAATCCCATTGGCTTGAGCAGGTGCCAGGGCGATCGCGCTCATTCCGGAAGCGAGAAGGGTCGTGAGTAGTGCTTTTTGAATAAAAGTCGTCATAGCTTGAGAAGTCCTGAATGCGTGAGAGAAGTACAGAGAAAATCATCAGCTTATTCGGGAACTGATATAGTCCTATCATCCGTCACGACCTTGTCATCAACCCCATGGATGCTACGGATATTAAAATGAAGATTATAAGAAGTCAGTGATTGAAATATAAAATTGAGAAAAACCTAAATTTAAAACCACTCTTAACTCGTGAATTCTAGCTAAATGTTAGATGGGAAGACGAATTTGAAATTCTGTACCACTGCCGATCGTAGAATTACACAGTAACCGTCCACCATGTTTTTCTTCAATGATTTGCTGGCTGATCGCGAGTCCTAAGCCTGTCCCTTGACCGATCGGCTTCGTGGTAAAAGACTGTTCAAAAATACGCCCCTGAATTTCCTCAGAAATCCCTGTTCCGTTATCTTTAATGGATAAGCAAATCTCTTGGTTACTCCGATCGACGGATGTTTCGATTGCAATAATTCCAACCTGTTCAGGATTGCGGCTAGGATGTTGATAGCTTTCATCAATGGCATCAATAGCATTTGCGACAATATTCATGAATACTTGATTCAGAGGACCTGAATAAGCATTAATCATAGGAAGCTGTCCCAATTCCATTTTAATTTGAATTTCAGGCCGTAATTCATTCGCCTTAAGTCGGTGCTTTAAGATCATAATCGTACTCTCAAGACCTTCATGAATGTTGACTTCTGAAGGCGCTCGATCGTCTGATCTTGAAAAACTCCGCAAGGAAAGACTGATCTCTTGAATCCGGGAAGAGCTGGATTTCATAGACTTGAGCAATTTGGGCAAATCTTCAAGTAAGTATTCCAAATCAATTTCTTCAATATAGTCTGAGATCTTACTTGCAGGTGCGGGATAGACTTCCTGATATAAATTAATCAACCCAAATAAATCTTGGACGTAGCTGGTAGCATGTCTAATATTGCCATCAATACAACCGATCGGGTTGTTGATTTCATGGCCAACTCCTGCCACTAATTGCCCCAATACCGACATCTTCTCACTTTGAATAAGCTGAAGTTGAGCTGTTTTTAGATCATTAAGAGACTGCTCGACTTCATGGGTTCGAGCCTGAACGCGCTCCTCCAGAGATTGGGCTAGTTGTTGTAGTTCTAGGGCAGTTTGAGCTTGTTCGATCACTTTCTGTTCTAGCGATCGACTCATATTAAAAAGATTCAGATGCAATCGAACTCTAGCTAGGACTTCTTCATGTTGAAAAGGCTTGGTGATATAGTCAACAGCACCCAGTTCTAAGCCTTTAACTTTATCGACCGTATCCGAAAGAGCGGTCATAAAAATAATGGGTAATCCCGCTGTCTTGGGATCAGCTTTGAGCCTCCGACAGGTCTCAAATCCATCGATCCCAGGCATCATCACATCTAGCAAAATTAAACTAGGAGGCGCATATTCAACCTGTTCGATCGCAGACTCTCCATCGGTCGCGACTAACGTGATCCATCCTTGATCTCTCAAGGCATCTGACAACACCTTGAGATTTGTAGGATTGTCATCAACAAGGAGAATCCGCGTTTCCACAGGTGCTTCCTGCCGAGAGAGCATCATTTCACGGGGTAGCATTTGAGGACTGGTGATCATTTTGATAGCTCTACGGTGGAGAAGGACTTGAGGAACTCTCGGATTTTTTTAGTCTGAAAGTTGCTCACTAGTTTTCTGAGTTCTGCGTTGAAGGCCGCACATTCAGGATGACTTAACTTGAGTTGTTCTAGATTGCCCTCAATCGCCTGTAAATCTCCCATCATGGCAAGATGCAGTAATTGATGAACAGTATCGGGGGATGGAGGAATGATGCTGACGGGATGCTGACTTGTCAGATCTGGACTGATTACATCCTCAAGAGAATTCGAAACTTCTGGCATTTGAGTTTCGGCATAGAGCCACTCAACGGAGAGAAGCTGCGTCAGTCGATCGAGCAGATGTTCAAAATGAATGGGTTTTGCAAGGAATGCGTTCGCTCCGGCTGCAATGCTTCGAGTTTGGTCGGCTTCGAAGACGCTGGCACTGGCGATTAGAATGGGAGTCTGGGCAAAGGCTGGTGTCTGACGTAACGTCTCAACTAAGGATGCTCCATCTCGCTGCGGTAAGTTCAGGTCAGTAATGATCAGGTCAGGATGGTGTTGCTGAGCGATCGTTAACCCACTATCCCCATCCGCCGCTTCCAACACCTGAAACCCCAAATCCTGAAGCCAAGCAGATAGCAAATGACGATTCATAACGTCGTCATCTACTAGCAATGTCGTTGGCATAATAGACTGTTTTTTGAGTCCGACAATGCGCTTTTCCTGAGCATTGGTTTGGGAAGACCAATTTGAATTGATCACCAAGAGCGGTAAATCAAAGAAGAAAATACTGCCTTCTCCAGCTTGGCTTTGGACTTGAATTTGACTCCCCATCAAATCAATAATACGAGTGCTGATGGAGAGTCCTAGACCTGTCCCTTCCGACTGTTTACCCACATCTCCGACTTGTTCGAAAGGAAGAAAGATCTTTTCGAGCTGTTCAGCAGACATTCCGACTCCAGTGTCTTCTACCTGGAAACGTAGGTGGGTAATATCGCCTTTTTGATTGGCAGCGATCGTTGAGCTAGAATCCTGAGGGGCAACATGGCTCACTCGAAGCGTGACGCTCCCTTGTTCTGTAAATTTAGTGGCATTACCGAGTAGATTGATCAGGACTTGCCTCAGCCGTTTTTCATCGGCTTGAACGCAAGTGGGAAGATGCGCGTCTAGGTGAGTGCGGAACTGTAATCCTTTCTCTTCGGCACGTACTCGACAAATTTCTACCACGCCTTGTAGGAAGTTGGGGAGGATGAGTTCACCTGGACTTAGCTCCAGTTTTCGCGCTTCAATTTTTGATAGATCTAAGATGTCATTAATCAGGGTTAAGAGGTGCGATCCGCACTTATGAATGATGCTGACCCCTTCTTTTTCGGATTGAGTAAAGGTCTTCGATCGGGATAGGATCTGTGCGTAGCCCAGAATGCCATTGAGCGGCGTTCTCAATTCGTGGCTCATGTTGGCTAGAAATTCACTCTTAGCGCTATTGGCACTATCAGCCGCCTCTTTGGCTAGACGCAGTTCTTGAGTTCGTTCTTGAACTTTGATTTCTAGGGTTTTGGAGTAGTCAAGGAGTTGGTGGTTGGCAAATTCCAGTTGAATGTTGGCTTCTTCTAAGCGCTGCTGTTTGTAGGCTAGGGTGAAGGCGATTGCGCTGGCGATAATACTGCTGAGGGTTGGGATAACCGGAATAAACCAGCCACCTAGAAATGCCCCGTAGCTACCGATGATCACGATAGGCAGGCTACCGATCGTGGTCATCGGTAGGCTCAAAGCTGAAATGCGTTTACGTTGAATTTGAGCAGCAATGATCCAACTTCCCAATGTGGAAATGACGCACCATCCAGCAATCCAGGAATATAAAACAATGGGCGTAAAACCATGACGGCTTGTGGGAGTTTGAATCGCACCTTGGACCAGTTGATGGGCGATATTGGCGTGAATGACAACGCCGGGAGTGGGTTTATTGGATGATAGTAATCCTTGACTATAGGGAGTCCCAAAGAAGTCATTGGTGCTTTCGCCGATCGAACCAATAAAAACCATTCGATCGCGCATTAGATCAGGCTGGACACGACCCGATCGAATATCGCGCATGGAGACGTGCTGGAACCGTTGCAGATCGCCATACCAGTTTAGAAGGACCTGAAATCCCCCTAACTCATTTTCTGGATAACCCGCCTCACCAATCTTGAGTTGTTCATAGGCCGTATGACCTAATTTATATTTAGGCCCTTTCTCATCTAATGTTTCCAGTTCAACTTTGCGCGATTCTAAATGCTTGAGGGCGACTTGAGTGGCGAGGCCGGGTTTGATGGTGTTGGATTCTTTTTCATCGTTAGCGGTTAGCATGGCACGACGAACTCGCCGATCGCTGTCCAGGATTAAATCCGCAAGGGCGATTTGACCGAGGGTTTTGAGGATGGGGGAGGGCGGTACACGATCGCCGATTACTTTTTCGACCCCAATGAGATTGGGCGTCGCTTTAAAAACAGCTTCTAGCTTGTCATAGCCTTTCCCTACGGGCATGTCACGGTATAAGTCCATGCCGATCGCCGTAGGCTTTTGGTCACGAATTTTGCTGAGTAGGTCGGCTAGGGCATCATCTGGAATGGGCCAGTTTCCCACAGACTGAATATCTTGTTCGTCAATGGTAACAACAACAATATTAGAATCGGTTTTAGAAGCTTTACTGCTTTTGCTAATTTCAGTTTGTAATCTAAAGCAAAGGTCGCGGAATTCCCATTCCAAGAGATTAAAGCCACCTAGGAATTGGACCAGGGAAATGCTGGCGGCAACCGTTGGCATGACCAGTAGGGAACGCCGGGAGCGATAGATCCAAGATTTGTGAAAAAAGCGTTTCATAACCAACGATAGCTAAGGTGAGGTTCCCGGATGGATCACTGAGTCCACATGACTGTCAACTGAGCGATCAATCCGGGAAATAAAAACTACTGGTACTGAAGGAGTGGGACAGACTGAATGTCCTGTAATCCAACTGAAGTGAGCAGTTCTTGCCAGTTCTTTAAAGAAGCTTCGTCATTCGGCTTGGCTTCTCTCAATTCCACTAGCGTTGTGGCGGTGTCATACCAGATGCCTAGGTTGGCAAGGGATTGGGCA
>JAAFJU010000351.1 GCA_013298165.1 Synechococcales cyanobacterium bin31.maxbin.ball.101
AATGGCTGTTCTGGCTCTCCCCCTTGGCCGATCCAGCAGCCGTCTATCGCATCTTCCTGTCCTCTAGCCGACAGCCAAAACAGTGGCGAGGACGGAGTTACGGCACGATGACAGGACTGCCAGAGCTATAAGAACTGCCAGAACTGCCAGAACCTTAAAGATCCGTAATGGATGAACGGGTAAATATGTCGGATTGTTGCGACGAGGGCGTTCCGTAGCGGCGATCGTGAAGGCACATAGTAAAGTGGGTCTGATAGACGATGGGAGTTCATATCTTCGATCGTTTTGATGAATATAGTTTTTGCATGACAATGGGGAAGAACACTCATGGTTCAGCGTGGTTCTAAAGTGCGCATTTTGCGCAAAGAGTCCTACTGGTACAACGACATCGGCACCGTCGCATCGATCGATGCAAGCGGCACCAAATACAACGTTGTTGTGCGTTTTGACAAGGTGAACTACAGCGGTTATAGCGGTAGTGCATCCGGCGTCAACACCAACAACTTCGGCACCAATGAACTCGTCGAAGTTGAAGCACCACCTGCAAAAGCGAAAAAAGCCTAGGATCATCTCCTAACGCTTGGATTACTTTCAGGAATTTTATTTCTTGATTGCTTACGAAAGGTCGCTGATCACCTCGATCGGCGACTTTTTTATTGAATTGTTTGAATTGTTTGAATTATTTGAATTGTTTGAGCTAGATTTTTATTGACTTTCATCGACACCAAATAGTCATTATTTGACCACGCTTTAAGTATTGGATCGAATATCATGTTTTTTCGCCAGCCCAATCAGAGGGAAGAGTCTGATCTCAACAACATCCCGGGAGAACCACCCATTCTAAATCCTCTCCCTAAATCTCCGCGCCGATTGTCGTTGCGCTGGATGTTGACGGTGCCCTTTATTTTACAAGTGACATTTATTGTAGGCTGGGTGGGTTACGTGACCCATCGCAATGGTCAACAATCCATCGAAAATCTAACCCAACAATTGATTCAATCCGTCAGCAGTCAAGTTGAACAAAAACTCGATACCTATTTAGATGCCCCTATTTTAGCGAACCACTACCATCGAGATGCCGTCAGACAGGGCATTGTGTCCATGGATCTCTCTAAAAGAGACTCGCAGCGGGAGCAATATCTATGGAAACAAATGCGACTTTTTCCAAGTTTCACTTGGATCAATCTCGGGTCTGCTAAAGGAGATGCGATCGGAGTTTGGCGTCCTGAGAAAGAGGCAGCTCTTCAGGTCTCAATCTCCAATGCGTCAACGCAGTATTTAGGAAATTATTATGCGACAGAGACGCCTGGTGTTCTCACCAAACCGCTAAAGATCGAATCTCCACCCTATGATCCCAGGATTCGCCCTTGGTATAAAGCGGCGATCGAAGCTCAGGATACGGTCTGGAGTCCGATCTATTTAGGCTTTACACCAGGCACTATTTTTATCGCCTCGAACCAACCGCTCTACGATACGAACAATCAGCTTGTTGGGGTGAGTGGCATTGATCTTTCCCTATTAGAGATTCAGACTTTTCTGAGTCAAATTGATGTGCCCGGTCAGATTTTTATCATGGAACGATCGGGTCTTTTGATCTCCAGTTCTAATCGGGAACAACCCTCACAAATGGTCAATGGCAAGTCAGAACGCCTTCGAGCCATTGATAGTAAGACGCCAATCATTCGTGATACGACCCGATCGATTCTGAGCAAAGTCCAGAATTTCGATCGCTTACAGAAAACAAAATCCTTTTACTTTCAGGATCAGCGATCGGGAAAATCACCGGGGAAATTTGTGAGCATTGTGCCCTTTTCCCATGGCAAGGGATTGGAGTGGTTCATTGTGATTGTGGTGCCGGAGTCAGAGGTGATGGCCAAGGTGGAGGCCGGAAATCAATCGACCGTTGCCTTTTGTTTAGTGGCCTTATTGGTTGTGATTTTTCTGAACATGCTGATCAGCAACCAATTGGCGGACCCCATTTTACGCTTGAGTCAAGCCAGTAAAGACATGACTGAAGGCAATTTTCAAAGAAGATTGCGAATGCCAAGAATTTTAGAACTCTCCAATTTAATTTTTTACTTTAATCAAATGAGTGAGGAAATCCAAACCTCACGCCAACA
>JAAFJU010000080.1 GCA_013298165.1 Synechococcales cyanobacterium bin31.maxbin.ball.101
TGCAAGACGATCTTGCTCTTAAATTCTGCGGTGTATTGACGACGTTTTCCACTCATGATGTTGTCCCTCCCTTGGAACAAGAATACTACTCTTAGTATCCTGTCCGAAAGTTGGGGGTCACTTCAAATGTCCTGTTTAGCCAGAGTGCCCGAAGTCGATCGCATTGCCACAGATGGATTAAGGCGTGGTCATCGATCCAGAACAATTAGATGGATTGGGTCGGATGGATTGCGATGCGACGAGGGCAATGGCTCCGGTTGCGTTGACTTCGATCGTACTGGCTTCGACCAGTTGTTTCATCGGAGATTCAGAGACGATTGTCCTTGGGACAGACTCCGTCAGCGGCTGTAGGGTGGATGGGATAGCGGTGATCTTTAAGCGTTGGGGTGAGGTGGACAGGGGACGAAGATCATACCAGGAACGATCGGAGGTTCTCTTGCGCATCGGCTCCTGAGACATTCCACCTCGTCCGGTGATGATAAAACGTCCGCCTTTGGCATTGTCACAGCGATCGGCGATCTGACGGCTGGAATCGGCGACTTCACTGGGGAGCGCATTTAAAGCATTGGTAGGGTTGATCCCGATCGTGTTGACCCGCACATTGCCGCTAATGCCAAACTCTGAACTTGCTGTGATGTCATTATCTGATGTGAGTTTAGGCCGATACGCTAATCCAAAGAGATTTTGCGTCGTGATTTTAATCTCTCCGCCATTTCCTCTGACTGCATTGGCGATGATGTCACTATTTTCTAAACCCACGATGATAGGAGAATTGATGGTAATATTTCCGCCATTTCCTGTTCCCCCAGCGGTGGCCGTGATTCCGCTACCCTCCCGTAGAATTAAAGATTGAGATTGTAAGATTACATTTCCGCCTTCTCCGAGCAGGGTGGCCGCCGTGATTTGAGCTTGCTGATCGAGTCGGATTTGAGTCGCCGTAATGTTGACTTTACCGCTATTTCCCAGTCCCGTATTCGAGACGATAATGAGACCTTGATCGCGAACCTTCACGATCGGGGCCTCAATACTAATACTTCCAGCATTTCCCCGAGGTCGCAGTGGTAAATTCAATGCCTCAATTACGGCTGGGCTATTGGGTGCGACACCAGAGCTGATATTGCCCTGTCTGCCGACTTCGATCGATTCGCTTGCCTTGATCACCAGACTGCCCGCATCCCCGTTACTATAACTAGCGGTATTAATTGAACCTTCGTCCTTTAGGAATAGCGATCGGGTATTAATGATAATATTTCCGGCACTGCCTTGGCCGAAGGTTGAACTCGAAATCGTACTTGGGAAAAAATTGGGATTCCGTTCCGTAATTTCTATTCGATCGGCCGTGATATTGAGATTACCTGCGGCGGCATTACCAAAGGTCGTGGCGGTGATCAGTCCACCTTTCTCTAAGGATAATAAGGACGTTGAGACGGTAACGTTTCCAGATCGCCCTGTTTCCAATGGCGAAAAGCTGACAGTCCCGATCGCGCTGGTTAGTTCTGGGTTCTCCTTTAAGAAGCCTGTGATCCTGAATGATTCACTCGCTTTGATATCAATATTTCCGCTAGAGCCGATGCCAAAACTTCGACTAAATACTGAACCTCCATTGATCAGATTGATTTGGCGTGCTGTGACTGCAATATTTCCAGAGTTGCCTGCCAGCGTTTCGTTAATGATTGAACTACGAATATTAGTGGGGGCAAAACCGCCCACAACATCTAAAGAATCTGCTCTAATCTGAATATTTCCAGCGGGTGCAATGCCCCGATTTTGCACAAAGAGGACAGAGCCATCGGTCAGACTAACTCGCTGCCCCTGAACTTGAATCGAACCTGCCCCTGCACCGCTTACATCGACGATCGATCGATTTGACAGGGTGATGTCGCTAAATCGCTGGGTAGTTGCATAGTTGAAAGCCCAGCGCGGTGAACTCATTTCTAATGCGATCGTCTCCATGCTTCCCAGGCTACCGATTTCAATGCGTCCTTGTTCTGCTGTCAAGCCCCCGCCCGTGAGATTGATTGGACCACCGACTAAGGCTAGGGTCTTTCCAGGCTGAACGCTTAATCCTCCAGTCGGTCCGGTTGGGAAATACGGTGTGCTTGTCGTCATGGGTGAGACGAGACTATGTCCGGTGCCATTGACCTGAATGCTGCCTGGGTTACTTCCCATTTGAAGCCCGATCGGCAGATTCACACTTAATAATGGCGGCGTTGCATTCACCGTATTGAATTCAAATCCATCCCCAAACTTAATGCCACTCGCAGTTGTGCCCAAAAACGAAGCTCCCAACTGCAATTGAGCATTCGGACCAAACACAATGCCGTTGGGATTCATCAAAAAGAGGTTCGCGCTACCTTGGGTTTTGAGAAGGCCGTCAATGTTAGAAACTTGTGATCCGGTGACGCGACTGAAGATGTTTTGCACATCGGCGGCGTTGTTAAAGATGGCCGAACCATTGGTGGGGATTGAGAATTGGCTGAAACTATGGAAGAGATTGTTGCCCGATCGGGTTCCATTGTTAATCTCAAATGCTGTCCCATTCAGAGTGACTTGGGTTCCAAGGGTCGAATCTGGAACCACTTGCGCCATCGCCTCTTGGCTCAGTCCGATCGCATTGATTAGCATCGTAACCGATCCCAAAAGCACCCATTTCATACTTGACCTCAGAGCAATTGTTTTGCTTAGAGTGCCCCATTGAGAATTAAGATCGAACGTTCAAATGATTATTTAGCATTCATCACGATCCGATCGCCCACCTTCAATCCCAATCGTTCTTGAGCATTGCCGCAGTTCACCGCAATTTCTACAAATCCATGACTGCCGACGATCGCCATAACCGCCCCGACAGGCGATTCTGCGTAGGTCTGTTGAATTAAAAACCAATTGTTTTCAAGATGAATTTGCCAAGTTTTGGACGAATTTGGCTCTAATTTTAGATTGGTGATGAGATTTCCGAAATGATCCACGGATTGAATGCATCCTGTGATTTGATTCCCCTCTAAATTTGTCATCAGTGGCAATGCTAAACGGACTAAACTTTCAGGGTCGATCGAGGTTCCAAGATTTGCGATCGGCACTCCTTTGCACAGATGAGCGGCAACAGGCGCAAAAATGTCGCGACCCTGAAAGGTCGAACTCGGCTCAGCACAGCGCCAATATTGAGGCCGATCGAGATGAACGGCGGCCACGATCGGCTCTTGAACCCCTGTTAATAAACCATTGTCAGGACCCACAAAAAATGCCTGCTCGGTTGCAAAGGCGATCGATCGTCGCTCGCTGCCAACGCCCGGATCGACCACGGCCATATGGACGGTTCCCCCGGGAAAATAACCATAGGCCGATTGCAATTGAAACCGTCCTGCTGCAATATCCTGCGGCGCAATCCCATGGGTCAAATCCACGATCGTCGTCTCGGGCGCAATGCCCAAAATCACGCCTTTCATTACGCCGACGTAACTGTCCCGATCGCCAAAATCTGTGAGTAATGTTAAAAGGCCCATGAAATATAATCAAACGTGAAGTGAAGTGCGATGTTTTTTTGAATTCTTCTAAAATTTGCGTTAGCGTAAGTTCATGACGGTTTGGGTCATGATAATTTTAGATGACTTCTCTACAGCCGATCGTCTCGCTAATATCATTCCAAACCATTATCCCATCAGAATCACCCTTAAAAAACAGGATAGACTCCCATGCATATTATTCGTTTCTTCACGTCACTCACTCGTCCTTCTACTGCGAGCGATCGGCTCCTCGGACTGAGCTATGAATCCCACCGCCGCAACCTCAAAAAATCCCTCGCCGCCCGTCTCGCCACCGCCACAACCCAAGGAAATTTGGCCCTCGTTAAACAATTAGAAGCAGAGGCTCACTATTTAGACGCTTAATCTAGCTCCCCCAGAATTGGGGGTTGGGGGGCCGATCGCCAGGATGCATTACATTCATGGCTAGATTTGGTATTACTTCGGGGCGCTTGTGTTAAAGTGGCGAATCTTTTTTGTCCACGCCTTGATCTCAAGCGCCTTTGGAGTGTCACTATGAAAGCCCATTCTGAGCAATCCCCTATTGAACGTCCCGTCCTGGCCCTAATCCTGGGTTTGGCCACCACTCTTGTCTCCAGTACCCCCGCGATCGCCCAAAACCCCGCCGATCTGATTCCCCCCGCTCCCGATGCCTACGCCACAGGGGCGACGAATCCCCCGTTAGGCTATGGTTCTGCGGGACCGTCCATCATTCAAAACGGCATTCAAAATAATTCTCAAAACAGCGCTCAGGCCATCACGGGATACCGTGTATTTATTCCGAGCGACAATGCCACAATTTTTGAGCAGGCGAAGGCGATCGAACCGACTGCATTTGTCCAAACGATCGAGGGTCAGCGCGTGATCCAAGTGGGACTGTTCGGCACCGAGGCATTGGCCTTAGAACAGGTGAGCCGCTTCCAAGCTCAAGGAATGCCCGTCCGCCTTCAGCCTTCTAATCAAGTCGCCAGCGCTATCACCCCGACTCCGATCGTCCCTGCCGCGCCATCACAGATGCCCGCACCGTCACAGCTATCAGCACTACCGCCCTCCCCGACCGCTGCAACCTGGCCCACGGCACCCACGGCACCCAGCGTCTACTACCCCAGCCAGCCGTCTCAAATCGTTAATACGGTTTCTTCTGGTTACTATGTCGTGATTCCTACAGCGAGTACGGATGTGAACTATGTGCAGTCGCAACTCAATCAATTGGGCATTCCACCACAGTATTTCTTCCTGCGCGATCGGCCCTTTGGTTTGCACTATGCCATTGGAGCCTTTAGCAAACGCAGTGAGGCCGATCGGTTGACGACGATCGTGCGCGATCGGACGAAGTTTGATGCGCGGGTTTATCATGAACGCTAAGGGATCTGCGTGAGTATGAAGTCCCTGACGAGCCGCCCCCTAACCCCCAATTCTGGGGGAACCTGAGGTTTTGTTATGCCGTTTAATTTCAATCAGCTTGCGAAGACGCTATCCTATTTTGAAGCTGTCCCCATTTTGAGCGACCTTCAACGCATGTTTCAACCTACGCCACCACCCCCCCAACCTCAAATTGTGATTTCAAGCGCTGGTGAAAACCTGCTGTTTGATTTTAGGACGCAGATTGATCTGTCCCAGACTTGGGGGGCGGTGGATGATGTGGTCATGGGTGGGGTGAGTGAAAGTGGGATGATGAAGACCATTGAAGGCGCGCTGTTTACGGGGAATGTCTCGACGGAGCAGTCCGGTGGGTTTGTGTCGGTAAGGACGCGAAATTTCCCGGAGCCGCTGGATTTGTCGGCGTTTCAGGGATTGGAACTGCGGCTGAAGGGGGATGGAAATCGGTATAAGTTTTTCCTACGATCGAGTACAGGCTGGGATACGTTGGCCTATGCCTATTCGTTTAATACGGTGGCGGGTGAGTGGATTACGGTGCGGGTGCCCTTTGTGGAGATGGTGGCGGTGCAGCGGGCCAAGACGATTCCCAATGCGCCACCTGTGGATACGCGAAATCTGCGATCGTTCCAGTTAATGCTGAGTAAATTTGAATACAACGGTCAACTGAATCCAAGTTTTACGGCGGGGCGGTTTAGCCTGTCTGTGGAGTCGATTCGGGCGTATTGATCCCGTTTTGAAGTCGGGGAGAAATCGGGGAGATCGATTTCGTTGTGTTGTGCGTCTTGTGGCCTTGGTATAGTGCTCTAGGTAAAGTTTGAGCTGATGGCAAGGGAGAATGTATGTCTGAACAAACCACGGGTGCGGATGCAATTGATGTGGCGATCGAGAAGGGGATTGACTTTGACGGGTCTCCGATTCCGGTTGCGAAGTTGGAGTTGTACAAGAGTGTGATGGCGCTGGAAGCGGGTCGTCAGCGCAGTGGCGTGTCCAATACGATGCGATCGCGGATTGTGCGAATTGGGGCGAAGCATATTCCCCAGGATGAGCTGAATGCCAAGCTGGAGGCGGCGGGTTTTGCGCCGTTGAAGGAGAAGGATGTGGCGTTTTTCTATGGGCCTAAATAGGGTTTTAGAGGAATGAGCGTTCAAAGGTTAGTGCCATTTGATGCGTCGGTGGCTCCGTCGATCGATTTGTCTGTGACGATCGATCGACGGGGTTCTGATTTGCATGTTTTTTATAATATGGCGGGGGATGTGGCGTCGATCGCGTTGCCGTTAGAGTCTGCATTGCCTGAGCGACGCATGGGTTTGTGGGAGATGACTTGTTTTGAGTTTTTTTTAGGGGTGCCGGGTGCGGCGGGCTATTGGGAAGTGAATCTTTCTCCGGCGGGCCATTGGAATGTATTTTGGTTAGCGGGATATCGATCGGGGTTGCGGGAGGAGGAGCGAATTTCGGGGATTTCGGTGGGGCGATCGATCGCTTCAGGGTTTGGTTTAGAGACGGTTTTGGATTTGAATGTGTTGGGGATTGGGACTTGTGAGATTGAGCTTTCGGTGACGGCGGTGATTGCGGAGAGGTCCGATCGGATGAGCTATTGGGCCTTATGTCATGCGGGGGCTGAGGCAGACTTTCATTTGCGCGATAGTTTTGTGATGGCGTTGGGGATCTGAAGGCGGACTCTTTGGGCATTTAATCGATCGTCTGCGATCTGCTACGATAATAGCGAGTGTCATGCGAGTCCTTTATTCCATCTATCTCATGATTTATCAAGACCATATTGTGATTGATCCAGGTATCCGTAGTGGGAAGCCTTGTATTCGTGGGACTCGAATTGCAGTGGCTGATATTTTCGATTATTTGGGCGGCGGAATGACGATCGAGGAAGTGCTAGATGATTTTCCTGATTTAACGCTTGCTGATATTCAATCTTGTTTTGCCTTTGCGTCCGATCGCGATCGCCGTTTAGCAACAATCCCTCATGAAGCTGCTGTTCGATGAAAACCTATCCCCGAAGCTGCCACGCTTACTTGATCAGCAATTCCCGGACAGTCTACACGTTAGAGATTGTGGACTGAAGGGTTTTTCTGATGAAGTGATTTGGGACTATGCCCGTGCTGAGGGGTTCACGATCGTATCCAAAGATGCTGATTTTTATCAACGCAGTGTTCTCTATGGATATCCCCCTAAGATTGTCTGGCTACGGATTGGGAATTGTACTCGTGCTGATCTTGTTAACTTAATTTCAAGTTCTAGAGCAGAGATTTTTAGATTTATGGCTGATCCGTTTGAAGCTGTCTTAATCTTGAATCCGAGCGCTGGTTGACCTCCCCTCAGTACGTTTCACAGTTTTTCAGGCCACTACATCAAGATTTAGATTATGCTTATTTCCCTGCCGCCGATCGGCTCACGGTATTTCCCACTGTATTGGGGATTGATCAGTTTCGCTAGTTTGATCATTTGTACAGTCCTAATTTGGATGATCCCAAGCGCTGTCGTTAGCTTAGGATTTCCATCAAAATTAATTCCCGCAGATATTTATAGAATTCTCCTCATAATCCAGTTGTGTTCATATTTCTTCTGCTTAAATGCGCTACCCATAATGTTACTAAAACCCCATTTAAAATGGAGACATAAAGCTGAGTGGATTGCTAGTAAGTCAATAGCACAATTAGCATTTGGGATTGGAATATTCTGGATTAGTCTATGCAGTAGTTTTGATATCTTTGATAGAACAGGTCAGATGAAGCCAAGTAGGCTTGATACCCTTTATGGATGCGGTGTTTACCAGGTTTTAGCTGTCTTGACGATCGTTTGGGTCATTGCTTCTGTATGGCAGATTAGTGCTATTCCATTTAAATATCCTAAGCGCTGGCTGATCTCTAATATTCTGAATTGGATCATGGCATATTTGTTTTTCTGTTGGTTGATGCTGCTGAATCCAAGTGATTCACCGCTAGCACCTGTAATGCTCATCTTATATGGGATTCTTAAGCCTGGGTTAACGGGTTTGGGATTATATTTTTCAGGAATGGGGATTAAAAAATAGCATGTTATTATAATTCCCTTAATTCAAATCTCATCCATGAACCTCGAATTTAGTCGCCGACTGGCTCTACTAGGAATGATTCCAGCGATCGCCGAGACCATCCGTCGTTGGCATCAACTCGGGGATATCAAAATGTGGCCTTTTTGGTTGGATGATCTGCTGCTGGGTAGCTTTCTGCTCTATGGCGCATGGTTGACAGGAAAAGATATTGTAAACGGCAGACGCTATCTTTCGGGGGCTTGGGGATTTGCTTGCGGCATGGCCTATCTCAGCTTTTTTGACCAAATCACTTCTTTGGATAAACCCGATCCGGCCCCGATTCCTTCTGTATGGGTTGCGGTCGTTAAAGGCATGTTCTTCCTGATTGCTATTGTGGGATTGCTGGGTAGTTTACGGGGAACCTCCAAAGCCTCTAGGAGAGATTGATGGGTGGCGTTGATTCAAGGGAAACTTCTGACCTCGATCGTTGCCAACTCTGCCTCCAATTGCTCAACGCTGGGCAACACCTCCCGTAAACCCTCCGGTAACTCATGCTGATACAGCGATACGGCAATGGGCTTATTTACATCTCGCAGCGCATACTCTGCCACCATTTGATTTCTCGACTTACACAAAATCAAGCCGATCGTCGGTGCATCACTCTCATGTCGTAGCAAATCATCGATCGCCGACAGTGTCTTTTACCTTATCCATCAACACGCAATTATGGAACCAGGGAATTAGTGCAGCAAGCTGCTGCACAATTATTTCCTCTGGCCAAGCCTCAGCAAACGATCGCATATATTTCAGATTCCGCACTGAAAACCCCTTCATCTCCGGAAACTCTCGCCGCAAATCTTGGGACAGTCGTTCAATGACCTTACTCCCCCAACCTCCTTCTCCTTGACGTTCCAAAATCGATCGTCCAATTTGCCAATACAGCAGCACTAACTCCCGATTGACCGACAGTGCTGCCCGGACCTGCGCCGATCGAATCCGTTCCTTCAGCGCTTCAACTAATTCACCGTACCCGATTGGTTCGATCGTGCTCATTTCTCCACACCTCCAGATTGGGTGACTTCAAGCTCCGATCGGAACGGCACTCGCTCCCCCTGATCAAAGATCAACTGCCCCGCAAAAACCTTATTTTCCAGTTTGCCTTGGACCCAAACTTTCTGTGCGGGATAGCAGTTGGGTAGGCTCGGAATTGTGCCGCTGAGTGTGAGGGGAATGCTGCTATTTTGTAGCCCGGACCAGGTGCCGCTGAGGGTGGCAGGCGCGACGATCGGACGATCGGGCAGGACGATCGCTGCCGTGAGATAGCGCCCGGATTGATCGAGGCGTAGAGTGAGACCCTCCAAACAATCAGAATTAACAAACTTGTAGCGTCCCGCGATCGGTGCAGCGGCCTTCAGATGGGTTTCGCCGTAGGATGTCGTGATCGAAAACAGCACCACGACAAATGCGATCGTCAGACCATAAAACAAAAACGCTTTGAGACTCAATACTTTCATCAATGCTCTCCAATTACAATGCAGACTCTAACAATCGATCGAACGAGGGAGATATCGCGGAACTAAAGCGGCGTGTGATCAGTAAAGGCGATCGGCATTGGGCTAGCTTATCCATGTAGTTACCTGAGATTTGGCGTTCGAGTTCGTGGCTGATTCCGGCGATCGTTAAGTCTGCATGGGCGGAGGCATCAATGACGGCTTGAATGGGTGACTCTGTAACAACGTGTGGCATGGCAATACGATCGTGCAGTTTGGTCGGCAGCCGCGCCATGAGTTCATGGAAATCATCGCTAAACTCAATGGCTAAATCCGGTGAATGCACTCGCAAAATGGTTAACTTCCGATCGGGCGAGTTCAATAATAATCTCAAACATAACTCCAACGCGAGATTGGAATGACTATTGGAGCTATAGGGCAGGAGTAAATGATGGTATTGATGCTCTAATTCTGCTGAAGATTCCCCTTCGACAAACACCGCTACATCGATCGTTGCCATACTCAGCACTTGACCGACTCGTCCACCCAGACGATTAGTCGTAAACGCCGGACGATGCCATCCCATAATGATTAACTCATTGTTTTGCGTCAGTGCAATCTCATGGGTCGTGCGGGCCACATCCCCCGAAAGCTGAACGATCGGTTGAATCAATGCCTGCTCTATCGTTAAAAACTGATCCAAGCTGGCTGTTAGTTTGTCGAGGCGGCGACGGATGCGACGATCGGCTTCCTGGGGAAGATTTTCAAAGGAATAGTCCTGCTCAAATTGAATCAAACTTAAGGGATTAATCACAGTTCTGTGATGGGATGAGCGGGCGAGTTCGATCGCGATGTGGAGTAGACCTTGTTGAGTTGTGGGATTAGCAATGGGAACAAGAATAGAATAGGAGTGAGAATCAGAGTCTGCTTCAGACGGCATAACCTGCTCTCGAATTAGCCGTTTTGGATAGGTCCATTCTAATAATGGCGATGTCATAAACGTCGTGACTAATGCCATGATGACTAACATCGTAAATAGCAACGGCGTAATCACCCCTAAGTTCAACCCAATATTCAACACAATTAATTCAGTTAAGCCACGGGTGTTCATCAGCCAACCCAATGCTGAGGCATCTCGTTTTGACAGACCGCCGACTCGGGCGGCGACGAAGGTGCCAATGTATTTGCCTGCGATCGCTACTAACAAAATCAATCCGCACAGCCCCCACAGCGGCAGGCTATTGAGCAATCCAATTTGGGTTCTCAGGCCACTATAGGCAAAGAAAATCGGCAACAAAAACGTCAGCACAAAATCCTCAGTTTTAGCGGCAATGTCTCGCACGAGTCCTGGATGTCTTGGCATTACTGCACCCATCAGGAACGCCCCAAAAATCAAATGAATGCCCATCAGTTCTGTCATTAAGGCCGATATGACAACAAGCCCATAAATCACCGCTAACATCGATTGGGTGAGTTTGCCTGCGCTGTCGTAGAGGGGACCGAGTTTTTGCAGCCATTTCCGCCCGATCGTTAACATGAAGGCAATGTAGGCCGCTGATAGCAGAATGTTGGGAATGGCTCCGACCATGGTATTGGTGCGGGTGACGGCGATCGCAACCAATAGTAAGCACCAAGCGGTCACGTCATCTACTGCCGCACAGGTGAGGGCGAGGGTGCCGAGGCGACTGTTTTGTAAATTGTTTTCGGTGATGATGCGGGCGAGGACGGGGAAGGCGGTGATGGACATGGCTGCGCCCAGGAAGAGCGCAAAGGCGGTGAAGGAAATGCCCGCATTGGAGACGAGGGGAAAGAGCAGGAGGGAAAGGACGGTGCCGAGGGAGAAGGGGACTAAGATGCTGACATGGGAGACCAGGATGGCGGTGTTGAGACTGCCCCGGAGGTAGCTGGGATCAAGTTCTAACCCAATCAGGAACATGAAAAAGATCAACCCGATTTGAGAGAGGACGCCCAGCAGGGGAATGACCTCTGGTGGAAATAGAAATGCGGCAGCACTAGGAAATAATAGACCTAGGAGCGATGGACCCAGCATCACCCCCGCTACAATTTCGCCAATGACCAAGGGCTGTTTAATCTGGCCAAAAATCAGCCCCATCAGACGAGATAAACCGATGACCAGTAGGACATCCATGAGGACTAAGACGATCGGATCAAAATGCATAGCCCTGACTGACTCCCTAGACGCAATCCAGATATTTCCCATTTCAAAGCTTAATGAGGTTTTCTCTTTCTAGGGTCGGTCCTGCAATAACACTTAAGATGATTTCTAACAAAAAACTAGCCGAAAGCCTCAACCACATTAGCGATAATGTTATTTGACGACCTATTAAACCCGGACAATTGGAGCCAGGACCATGATACAAGATAGCCCGGATGCTTTTTATGAGCAGATCTGTAATATCCTCAATGCTGCCCAAACTAACATTGTCCGCACAGTCAACACGGCACAGGTTCTTTCACACTGGCTGATCGGTCGGGAAATCATCGAAGCTGAACAACGAGGACAGACTCGTGCCGATTATGGTGACAATCTACTCAAGAATCTCGCGACCCGATTAAAGCAAGATTATGGTAAGGGGTTTTCTTACTCCAACTTGAAATACATGCGTCAGTTTTATCTGGGTTTTCCATCCTTTCTGGGTAGCAGTGAAAAAAGCCACGCACTGCGTGGCCTTTTGGAGATCGAGTCCAAACTGTCGGAATTAGGCATTTCTACTGCAAATTGGCAACCCGGACAGCTTCATCCCAACCTCTCTTGGACCCATTATCGAATATTGCTCAAAGTCGATAATCCATCAGCCCGATCGTTCTACGAAATTGAAGCCCTCAAAAATAACTGGTCCAGCCGCGAACTCGAACGTCAAATCAACAGCCTTTTATTTGAACGCCTTGCTAAAAGCACTGACAAGCAAGGCTTGATGCAACTAGCCACCCAAGGACAAATCATTCAAACCCCTGCCGATGTCTTCAAAGACCCGATCGTCATTGAATTCCTCGGCCTACCCGAATCCCCCCGCCTCGTCGAGTCTGACCTCGAAACTGCCCTGATCAATAATCTCCAAACCTTCCTCCTCGAACTCGGAAAAGGATTTGCCTTCATTAAACGTCAAGAACGAATCACTCTAGAAGGAGACCATTTTTATATTGATCTCGTTTTTTATCATGCAATTCTCAAGTGCTACATCCTGATCGATCTCAAAGTTGGAAAACTCACCCATGGCGATCTTGGACAACTTCAACTTTATGTCAATTACTATGACCAAGAACGCTGCACTGAAGGCGATCAGCCGACCCTGGGATTGATTCTCTGCTCTGACAAAAACGATGCTGTTGTGAAATACACCCTAGGACCCGACCAGCAGAACAAAATATTTGCCAGTCGCTACAAGCTTCATCTCCCCACCGAAGCCGAACTCCAAGCTGAACTACGCCGAGAACTTTCCCATTTACAACTCAATCTTACCCAAGATCCCTAACACCCCGTGAATTGCCCGCTAGAATGAAGCTTAGACCCATTACAAGTTTTGTCTCCATGAATTCGACTATTAGCTTTAAGCAGTCCATTGTGTTGGTGGTGTTGACGATCGTTTTGATCTTGGGGTTTAATTCGGCGATCGTGATGACGCCCGGTCAGGCCGGAGTGTTGAGCATCCTTGGGAAGGCGCAGGATGGCGTGCTACTGGAGGGGTTTCACGTGAAGCCGCCGCTGATTTCGACGGTGGATATTTATGATTTGACGGTGCAGAAGTTTGAGGTTCCGGCGCAGAGTTCGACGAAGGATTTGCAGAATTTGACGGCGAGTTTTGCGATTAATTTCCGGTTGGATGCGTTAAAGGTGGTGGATATCCGTCGGACGCAAGGTAGTCTACAAAACATTGTGTCCAAAATCATCGCACCCCAGACTCAGGAATCCTTCAAAATCGCGGCGGCGCGGCGAACGGTGGAGGAGGCCATTACCCGACGTGATGAGCTGAAGCAGGACTTTGATCAGGCACTGGGGGCGCGGCTGGATAAGTACGGGATTATTATTTTGGATACGAGTGTGGTGGATTTGGAGTTTTCGCCGGAGTTTTCGAAAGCGGTGGAGGAGAAACAAATTGCTGAGCAGCGGGCACAGCGGGCCGTGTACGTAGCGCAGGAGGCGGAGCAGGAGGCTGAAGCGAATGTGAACCGAGCGAAGGGTCAGGCGGAGGCGCAGCGGCTGTTGCGGGAGACTCTGACGCCGGAGCTGTTGCAGAAGCAGGCGATCGAAAAATGGGATGGGAAATTTCCGCAGGTGATGGGTGGCAATGGTGCGTTGCCGTTGATTAATTTAGAGCCAGGGAAGCTTGCAGCCCGGTAGGTTTTTCATGGTCTAGTAGCCACTGCTTTCGATCGAGTCCGCCTGCATAACCCGTGAGCTTGCCATTTGCGCCTACGACGCGATGACAGGGTAATACAATGCCGATCGGATTGAGGGAGTTTGCCATGCCCACGGCTCGGGATGCGGTGGGTTTGCCTAAATGGGTGGCTAATGCGCCATAGGTCCAAGTTTTGCCGACGGGGATCGATCGTAGCGCTTGCCAGACCTGTTGCTGAAACGCGGTGCCACCGGGATTGACGGGTAAATGGTCCAATGCTGTGAAATCTCGATCGAAATACGCCTGGACCCGATCGCTAAATCCCTGGGGGTTTGATTTTTCAACTAATTCATAATTGTCATAGCGTTGGCTTAACAGTTTTCGCATTCGAGGGTCGTAGTCGTGAAAATCGATCGCGCAGAGTGCGTTTCCATCGGAGACGATGAAGATCCGACCGAGTTCTGAATTGATTTGATCTAGCCATAATTTCATGGGATGATCTCCGTTAATGCTTATTTTCATTAAAAATGGTGCCAAAGATGCATTGCCGCATAGGCTCGCCAGGGTCGCCAAGGCTCCGATCGGGCCATACATTCTGCCTTGGTAATCTTGCGATCGTCCTGCGTCAATGCCTTCATTAAAACCAAATCTGTCGCCGGAAAAGCATCCGGTTCCCGCAAGGTCCGCATCGCAATATAGTGCGCTGTCCATTCCCCGATTCCCCGCAATTCACACAGTACTTTTACAGCTTCATCCAAACTTGGATAGGGTTGAAACAATTCGGGGTGATCGAGTAATGTCTGTGCTAATCCGACGATCGCATTCATTCGGGCTTGCGTAATTCCCAACCCTGACAAGTCCGCCTGGGCAATCACATCAGGCGTTGGGAAACAATGGGTCAACCCTACGATCGGGGTCTCAAATCCAACAGGTTCCCCAAATGCAGCGGCTAAGCGTCCCGATAAGGTCGTTGCGGCTGCCACGCTCACCTGCTGCCCCAAAATCGCCCGCACTGCCAATTCAAACCCATCCCAAGCACCCGGTACGCGCAATCCAGGCGATGTTGCGATCGCCTCCTTCAACCGAGGATCTTGCCCCAAACAAGCCCCAATCTCGGCCACATCGGCATTCAGATCAAACAATCGCCGCAACCGATCGACGATCGTGGCCAATTGCGTGACGTTGGGAAATTGAATGGTCGCCAGCAGATAGGTTTTGCCAAGCACGGGCTGAACTTCGACCCAGCCTTGACTGCCATCCAGGACAATGGTGCGTCGATAGCAGGTTTCAGTCATATATTCGACGCCTGGAATCGATCGCTTCCCTAAAAACCCAACGATCGCCTCCCAATCATAGGGTGGAATCAACGGTAATTTGAATTTCAAGCCTGTTGATTTTGTGTCTGCGTTTGCGTTGCCTCTGCGTAATTCACGGGGCGATCGGCCATAGACTGCCTGCATCACATGATTAAACCGTCGGAGGCTGGAAAAGCCTGAGGCTAGGGCGACTTCGGTCATGGGCAGTGCGGTCTGGTCGAGTAATTGTTTGGCAAATTGTAGGCGTTGGGTTTGGGCGACTTTGATGGGGGATGCGCCGAGATGTTGCATAAAAAGGCGACGGAGATGGCGATCGGTGACACCCAAGCGCCCTGCTAATGTGGCCATATCTCCGTGAGCGCCACTCGAAATGAGATTCAGCGCTCGTCTCACGGTCGTCTCGGTCGTCACCCGACTCCAAAATCCCGGTGATAATTCTGGATGACAGCGCAAGCAAGCCCGAAAGCCTGCGGCTTCGGCGGCGGCGGCGGATGGGAAAAACTGGCAGTTTTCAGGCTTGGGCAGTCTTGCAGGACAAATGGGACGGCAGTAGATTCCGGTTGTCTTGACAGCGGTGAAAAATCGCCCGTCAAAGCGACTGTCACGGGTTTGTAAGGCGCGATAGCAAGTGGGATGATCGAGTTCCATGGGGGTAGCGTACGACGATCGGGCGATCGATTCTCGCCGTTTTCGGACATTGCCATTTTTCGGTTCGATTTTCGCGGTTGATGGTCTGCGACCGACCGAAGGTCATCGCCCTTCTCCCACCCCAAAAGCCTCAAAGCCTTTGGCGCAGACTCCCTTGGGAATCGTAGCTCCTATTACTGCAAAGCATTATGCGATCGCAAACTCGGTGTATTGTCGCAGATGTCGGGGATGGAAGGCTAGGACAATATCTTCTCGGGGGACTCCAGCTTGTAAGAAGTCCGTTGAGACCCCTTCCTCGGTTCCATCCTCTTCAATCCAAATCTTGTTATTCTTGAGCCGGACGTGAATGACCATGCGTTGAATCCGATCGGTGTCTTCCCAGCCACTCCGCAGCAAGATATAATGCCCCTGTTCATCATCCATCAGCAGGACGGCTTCAATGTCTGACTCGTCGCTGGAAGATTCTAAGTCGCGATATTCGGTTAATACTCGATGAATCAATTCTCGATAGACGTTGGACTTATCCATTCGCTGACAACCTCCTGATCCACTGAAAAAACTAAAATGGGAATCGCCTTTCCCGTATCTATTGATCCGATCGCTTATGTCGAGGGAAAAATGTCGGCGATGCTTGTGGGGAATTCTCCTCGTGTAACCATTTTAGTGAAAACGTTGTAGCAATCATTTTTAGAACCTTCTTTACGAGGAAAGCCCAGCCAGAGAATGACGATCGCTTTTCGCTCGGGAGTATCGAAGACTCGGAAAAATAGACGATAACGATCGGATAATCCCATTTTCTTCATCCGTCCATACCGTTTTAATGGTCCCAAATCCTAATATTGCACACCGAAGAATTTTGGGTGAAACAGGATCTCCCATCCGTTACAGATGAGTCTAGTCATAGTCAAGTTCTACGCCGTCGATCAGGCTGTGAGCGGCTTCGGATTGGGCTATCGTGTAGGGCTGAAGGGTGTTGTTTTTTAGAGCATCTTCAGTGATGAAGTCTAGGAATAATTTCATCATTAAGGCTTCGTCTTCGGTGTCATCGTCCTGCGATCGCATGGCGGCTTGGATGGTTTCCCAAGCCGATAGATTAAGTTGGACGATTGATTGTCCGGCTGCATTAGTGGTGAATTCGGCTTGTTGCAGTGCTTCTGAGACGTTTAGCATGAAGGCTTGAGGAGAAACAACGTTGGGTTGATTATAACCCGATCGTTGGCGAAGCCTCCCAGAATGGGAATCGCCCGATCGCCCTCCTCCCACCCCAAAAGCCGCAAAGCCGATCGCTCATTCTCCGATCGTCCCTCCGATTACTGCAAAAACGATCGCATTTCCCCCATTCCTCCATCCAATTGCAGAAACGATTCCCAAGGGAGGCTTCGCCAACGATCGGGTTGCAGCTTCGATCGTCGCAATTACTGCTTTTGAGATCGCATGTATAGCAAATGAGGGATAAAGTACTACGATCGCCCCCTCATTTGCACAATATCTGGGGAGAGAACGATCGGCTAGGCTGATGGATTCTGTACGATCGGATTTCTACTAAACGATCGTCCTCTAGACTCGTTGTCATCGTCTCCCGAAGCGGGAATGGTCATTACGGCTTGGCTCCCCCAGAATTCGGGGTTGGGGGGCTTTTCTTGCGTTTGGAGAGCTTGTGTTTTGCTTTTGCCCAGAGTCTTGTTTCTAGGTTGCTGCGTTGGATGAGGATGATTAGGAAGACGATGAAGATTGAACGGGTAATGGGGAGAAGGTTGTGGGTTTTGAGGGAGAGGAAGAAGCCCTGAGATATTATCCAAATAAATATTGCTGGTAGCAGGCAGACCATTAACAAGGTCCAAATACTGATGCGGATGGTTGGATGTTTCCAGCCTAGCGTTTTCCACTCGATCCTGATTACCTGAATCGATAAATAACATGCTTTAAGCCATTTCCAGGGATTAAAAGATTGACTATACAAAAGCGCTAAATTACTCAAGCTGGTGGCATGGGATGGATGGTCTTCTCCCAAGGTCGATCGCTTAATTTCTAAGGCTTGTCGCAACAGCGGTTCCGCTTCCCCATAGCGTCCTTGTGAGTCGTACAAACTCGCTACATTATTCAAGCTGCTGGCGTAGGATGGATGGTCTTCTCCCAAGGTCGATCGCGTAATTTCTAAGGCTTGTCGCAACAGCGGTTCCGCTTCCCCATAGCGTCCTTGTGATTGGTACAAACTCGCTAAATTATGCAAGCTGCTGGCGTAGGATGGATGGTCTTCTCCCAAGGTCGATCGTTCAATTTCTAAAGTTTGTCGAAACAGCGGTTCCGCTTCCCCATAGCGTCCTTGTGATTGGTACAAACTCGCTAAATTATGCAAGCTGCTGGCGTAGGATGGATGGTCTTCTCCCAAGGTCGATCGGTAAATTTCTAAGGCTTGTCGCAACAGCGGTTCTGCTTCCCCATAGCGTCCTTGTGATTGGTACAAATCCGCTAAATTATGCAAGCTGCTGGCGTAGGATGGATGGTCTTCTCCCAAGGTCGATCGTTCAATTTCTAAAGTTTTTCGATACAGCGATTCTGCTTCCCCATAGCGTCCTTGAGATTCATACAAAATCGCTAAACAACCTAAGTTGTTGGCGTAGGATTTATGATCCTCGCCTAATGTCGATCGTTCAATTTCTAAGGCTTTTCGAAACAGCGGTTCCGCTTCCCCATGGCGTCCTTGACGGTAATACAAAAAACCTAATTTATTCAAGCTAGAAGTATAGGATGGATGGTCTTCACCCAAAGTCGATCGCGTCGTCTCAACACATTCCTCATACCAAGGTTCCGCTAAACCATAAAGCCCTTGCCCTTCATAAAACCGTGCTATTCCAAGATAAGACCAGACCAAATCATTATCACTTACGGCATCCAAGAACTTCTCGGTCACGATCTTCAAGTGAGGAATGACTTGCTCAAGAGCAGGCAACATCTGCCGAGTCGGTTGTTCTGGAATTTCGCGAGCAATATCCATTATCACCTTCACAAAACTCTTCCGCAAACTCTCCTGCTGTCCCACCTCCCGCATCTTCCCCAGGAAGAACTGCTGAATTAACGGATGTAGCCGAAATAGCTCATCTCCATCCGATCGCTGCATCCAATGCCCTTGGTAAAGCGCATCCCGCGATCGTTCCACCACTTCTGGTTCGATGCCGATCGACTCCGCCATCTTCTCCACCAGATCCCACCCAAACCCCTCCGACCCAAACAAACCCAACAGCATCCCCACCCGATGCACCTGCTCCCCCAACCCTTGCCAACTCACCTCAAACGCCGCTATTACCCCTCGCGAAGCCGTCATAAACTCATCCTTCCCCCGTGCCAACACCTCACTCTCCAGTGACAGCTTCTCCCGCAACTCCACCAACTTCAACAACCGATGCCCTACCAAATATCGCCCCACCAACTCCACCGCCAACGGCAACCGCCCCACGCCCTCACACAGCGCCTCCGCCTCTGCCAACTGCCCATTCACCCGAGTCTCCCCCAATAGCCCCCGGAGCAACTGCAACGCCTCCGCCATCGGCAAAATCTCCAGCGGCAACTCAAAAAATCCCCCATCAAGCCCCATCACTCGCGTCGTTAACAAAACCCGAAAATCCGGCGGCAACTGCTGCACGATCGATCGAAACCCACAATCCGCCGCCACATCATCCAAAATTAACAACACCCGTCCCCGCCCCTGCCAATACTGGAGACAATACTGCAACTGAAACTCCGGCTGTGCCACCGCCCGAATCTCCTCCGGCATCTCCAACACATACATATCCACAAACGTGATAATTTGCGCCGCCAAATCCTGACTCAACGCATTCAGCCACAAAATCCCACCCGGATACTGCTCTCGATGCGCCAACGCATACTGAATCGCTAACTCCGTCTTCCCCACTCCCCCCATCCCCGCGATCGTCGAAATCACGACTCCACGCCCCTGCCGAAACGCCGCCTCAATCTGCGTCACTTCATCCCGCCGCCCCACAAACTGCCGCGCCCCTACAGGCAACTGCTCCGGACGGATCTTCGATCGGCGATAGGTCGGGCGGTAATGATTTATCACCTGCACCAAGTCCCCCGTCTCCAGGTTTCCCCCGACACGGATATTCTCAAGTAACGTTTGGATTTGGCGGGACGATCGCTTGCGGGCAGGCTGGAACTCAGACATAAGGGGGAAGCTAAAGATGAGAAGACGATTAGGAGACGAGGGATCTCTTTTCCATTATCCACAGTCTCCAGAGAAAATCCCGACAGTTCAGTCATTTCCTCATATTTTGCGCTAAAACATAAACGTTAGCCTTATATGCCTCCTCGTCCCATGGAACCCATCACCCTCACCGCGATCGCCACCACCATCACCACCCTTCTCTGCTCCGAAGCCGCAAAAGAAATCGGCAAAGAAGCCCTCAAAGATGGCGCAAAGTCCATGGGCAAGACCGCCTATAACCAGCTCAAAACCCTGCTCACGACCATCCGCAGCAAGTTCCAAACCGAAGGCGTCGAAGGCATCCTAAACCGTGCCCAAGACAACCCCACCGAAGAAAAGCACCAAACTAAACTCCGCGATGAACTCGAAGAACAAATGTCAGCGGATAAACCCTTCGCCGAAGAACTCAAAGCCCTCATCGCGACGCTAAAAACCGAACCCGAAATCGAACAAATCCTCCTCAAAGGCATCCGCGTCAAAGGTGATGCCCAAATCGGCGACATCGAACAATCCAGCGATCGCACCGAGGGTTCAATCAAACAAGAAGCCCTCGTCGATGTCGAGGTCCAAGGCAATCTCACGATCGGCTCCGTCAAGCAAAAAAGTTAATTTGCTAGTTGTGCGATCGTCATCTCTTCCAAAAACTTTCCATTTGCTGCAACCGTCCTCCCGTTTGCAGGATTTCCCGCAAGAAAAGCCGATGACCGGAGGTCCGTAGACGATTGACCTTCCCCAAAATCTTTACCCGAAGACCGATCGGCTTAAACCCTTTGTAAATAGCTGTATACCGGATTTTCTACGCATTTACGCAGCTCTTGAAACTTCCGTAACCGATACGTCATTTCCTGGACTTCAGACTTCGATCTCACTTCATCCAACTCGCCCAACACCCGATCGCTTTCTTTAATAATCTGATCCCGCAAGAACGTCGCCAGCCCCTGTCGCGTCTCCTGTTCCAGATCTACAACCGAAAGCTCTAAGGCTTCACCATCTAAGGAAAGCGATCGAATCTTTGACTGACCCACCCGCGCAAAGTCCGAGTGAGCGAGCCACTCATAAAGAGACTCGGAGACTTCGACATAAACCGGAACTTGTCCCACCTGCGGATAAAAAATAAAATCCAACATTAACAATCTCCTAAATAGCCTCGATCGCCGATTGCCTTAATCGATCAATCACCCATCCGACCAAATTTCGATGAATCAATAAGCGTTCAATTTGCCGATCCTCATCTATTTGCATTGGTTCATTCCTCAGTGCTGTCTCTATTTTAGAATCGCGGTGATCAATAGCCTCAAAATTCATTCAGAGTACTGCAAAGCCATTCCCAATTACCGCAACTGTTCATCCAATTGCCATAACTCCACGCTCGAAACCAACGACCATCCCCTCATTTGCTACGATCGCCGCCCCATTTGCAGTATTTCTCACGGGAAATACTGCTTTTCCACCACACCTGAAGCGATCGGCCCAGTTGTTTCTAATTTCCCCGCATATCCTGCGGAATAAACGCCCGATCGATCGGCAACCTTGCCACAGGCTCCGATAACAAAAACGAACCCGATCGAATCTCCGCCTGAAGCTCCATCGCCACCTGCCGCGACAAATACAAACTCGCCAACGGAGCCACCCGCACCGACTTCCCATCAATATTCACCCGCCCCGACTTCAACTGCGCATAACTGACTAATCCAAACGTCGGACGCACCCGACGGGGAATCGAAAAATCTACAATAGGAGCCACCAAATCCTTATCCAAAACCGAACAATAAGCGATCGTCTCCTCACTCACTACCGCGATCGGCACCCCAACCCCCAACATCATCGACGCCCCATAGCCCTTAAAATAACAACCCCGCACCCACCGAGGCTTCATCTGTTTCGCATCCCCAATCAACGCCAACGTCGCCGCCGGACCCACAGGCGTCTCATTGGGCAACCGCTTCTGCAACGGAAAATGCTGCGTCCCCTCCCAGGTCACATAGCCCTGCGCCCCCCCAATCCAAATCCGCGACCCAATCCCGATCGCCTCCAACTTTGGATCATTTAACAGCGGTGACACCGAACCTGGATTTGAAAACACCGCATTCGCCAATCGAGGCTGAAGCACGCCTAAATAGGTATAGAGCGGACGCTCTCCACCATTGACGCCCACAATAAAATTTTGATAGAGATTGCGGGGATTGAACAGATAAAACTGGTTGATTCGATCGCGCGTAATCGTCGTCTCAAACGAACTCCTCGGATAACAATCCGTCACCTGCCCGATCGCCCGCAGCGCCACCGATCGCCCCGCCACCAAATCCTCAATCACATGACCCCCACCCCGCAGCCGTGATACCCCCTCCTCCTCCGACTCCGCCATCTGACTCGCCCCCAAATACAAATCCACCGCCCCAAAGCCCGCATAGGCCGGAACCCCATCCAACCAACATTGCCGAATCTTAATTGGTGGATCCGTCTGCCCCAAATTTAAAATCGCCCCAGAGGATTCCATTGGCTCAAAGGTCCCCGTCGTCACCACATCCACCGCCGCCGCCACCGCCGCCACCCCTTGCTCCTGAACGCGGGCTTTCACCTCCTCCACCGTCAACACAACAGCCCGTCCAGCCTGGATTTTCTCGTTGATGAGGGCGATCGATCGCATAACTCAACTTCCTGATCAAAACTTCTTGATCGAATTGTTTGACAAATACCGTTCCCATCTGGCAGTATTGCATATGTCGAGAGAGCGAA